>JAEYOB010000457.1 GCA_023412175.1 Pseudomonadota bacterium
AGCCGGCCCAGCACGTCGCAGCCGCGGATCAGCGAACGGCAGACGCGCACCAGGCTGCGGATCGCCTCGTCGCCGGTTGCGTGGCCGTGGGTGTCGTTGATCTTCTTGAAGTGGTCGATGTCCAGCATCATCACGGCCAGCGGCCGGTCGTGGTGCCGCGCCCGCTTCACCTCCTCGGTGGCGCGCGCCATGAAGCGGCCGCGGTTCAGCGCGCCGGTCAGCGAATCGGTGGTGGCGAGGCGCTCAAGCTGGCGCTGCATGTCCACCACGCGCGAGGCGGCGAGCAGGCGGGCGCGCAGCCACGCCCAGTCCAGCGGCTTGCGCAGGAACTCGTCGGCGCCGTTCTCCACCACCTCGAAGAACTGGTTGGTGATGCTGCCCGGCAGCATCAGCATCAGATAGAGGTGCCGCGCCCCCTGCGCCGCGCGCAGATGCCAGCAGACCTCGACGCCTTCCATGTCGCCGACCCGGAAATCGACCAGGACGACGTCGAACGCCTCCTGGCGGGTGCACGCCAGGGCTTCCTCGCCGCTCGCCGCCCAGGCCACGGCGTAGCCGAGTCCCTCCAGCTGCTGGCACAGCGCGGTGCGCGCCATGCGCGAGTCGTCCACCACCAGGATCCGCATCCAGCCTCCACGCCTGAAGCCCCAGTGGAGCATGGCGCCTTTTAAGGAAGCGTTAGGACCCCGCGCTTTTACCCGAACCACCCCAGCACGCGGACCAGCGCGCGGGTTTTGGCGCCGAACAGGGTAGGGGTGAACAGGCTGCCGGCCGCCCGCTTGCCGGCTTCCGACAGGGTGGGGTAGGGCAGCATCAGCCCGGCCAGCGTCGAGACCTTGGCGCGTTGCGCCACCGCCAGGCACCACAGCGCGATCTGCTCGCCGGCGTGCGGCCCGGCGATGGAGGCGCCGATCACCCGGCCGCGGTGCGCCAGCACCTTGACCAGCCCCTCGGCGTCGCCCTCTGCGCGGGCGCGGTCGTTGCCGGCGAAGGGCTGGCGCAGCACTTCGACGACCCCGTAGGCGGTGCGGGCCTCCGCCTCGGTGGGGCCGACCTGGGCCAGTTCGGGGTCGGTGTAGGTGACCCAGGGCAGGGCGGCGTAGTTCTCCCGCGCCGGCAGCCGGAACAGCGCGTTGCGCACCACCAGCCCGGCGTGATGGCCGGCGACGTGGGTGAAGGCTGGCCCGCCGGTCACGTCGCCCACGGCGTAGACGCGCCGGTTGGTGGTGCGCAGGCGCCGGTCGGTGGCGACGCCGCCGCGGTGCGCCTCGATGCCGGCGGCGTCCAGGTCGAGGTCCTCGACGTTGGGCCGGCGCCCGGCGGCGACCAGCAGGTCGGATCCCTCGATCCGCCGCCCGTTGTCCAATACCACGGCGACGCCGTCGCCGGCGCGTTCGACCGCCGCCGCGCCGGCGCCCTCGATCAGCGTCACGCCCTCGGCGGTCAGGCGGCGGCGCACGACCTCCACCATTTCCGGGTCGTCGCGCGGCAGCAGCACCTGCTTCTCCACCACCGTGACGCGGGCACCCAGGCGGCGGTGCGCCTGCGCCATCTCGACGCCGATGGGGCCGCCGCCCAGCACGATCAGGTGTTCGGGGGCTGCCGTCCGCTCGAAGATGGTCTCGTTGGTCAGGTACGGCACGCCGTCCAGGCCGGGGATCGGCGGCACCGCGGCGCGCGAGCCGGTCGCCAGCACGAAGCGCCGCGCCCGCACCTCCACCCCGCCGGCCACGACCGTGCGCGGCCCGGTGAAGCGCGCCGAGGCGCGGATGACGCGCACCCCCAGCCCCTCGAAGCGTTCCTGGCTGTCGTGCGGCGCGATGGCGGCGATGGTGTTGCGCACGTGAGCGTGCACGGCGGCGAAGTCGATGGCGGGTTCATATCCCCCATTGGCCCCTCCATTCGGAAAGGCCACGCCGAAGCGGCTGGCCGTGCGCACGGCCTGCGCCGCCTTGGCGGCGGCCAGCAGCGACTTGGACGGCACGCAGCCGGTGTTCAGGCAATCGCCGCCCATGGCGCCGCGCTCGATCAGCACGGTCTTCACGCCCATCTGCGCCGCCGCCGCGGCAACCGACAGCCCGCCGGAGCCGGCGCCGATGACGCACAGGCCGCAGCGGATTCTCTCCCTGACCGGGTTTTCGCTCACCCCCGCCTCCGTCCCCGCCATGCCTTGACCGCCGCCGGCAGCAGCGCCAGCGCCGCCAGTCCCAGCAGCGGCAACAGCACGTCGGCGGAAAAGATCACCCCGAGGTCCGGCGCCCCCCCGGCGTCCAGCACCGCGCCCAGGCCGTTGCCGACCGACGCGTACACCAGCGCCCCCGGCACGATGCCGATCAGCGTCGCCAGCGCGTACACCCGCAGCGGCACGGCGAGGAACGCCGGCACCAGGTTGACCAGCCAGAACGGGAACAGCGGCACCAGGCGCAGGAACAGCATGTAGCTGAAGGCGTGCTCGCGGAATCCCTCTTCCAGCCGGCCGATCCACGGCCGGGCCTTGCGCCGCAGGGCTTCGCCCAGCGCCGAACGTGCCGCCAGGAACACCGCCACGGCGCCCAGCGTCGCGCCGACCACCGCGTACGCCCCGCCCCACAGGGTGCCGAACAGGAAGCCGCCGGCCAGTGTCAGCACCGTGCCGCCCGGCACCGAGAAGGCGACCGCCAGCGCGTACACCCCCACGTATGCCAGCACCGCCAGCCCGCCCTGCGCCGCGACGAAGGCCGTCAGGTCGGCGCGCCGCTCCGCCAGCTCGTCCAGCGTCAGGGTGCGGTGCAGCCCCAGCGCGAAGAACGCGGCGAACCCGGCCGCCAGCACCGCCAGCGGCAGCAGGCGGCGCAGCGTGGAGGGGCGGGGCGGGGAGTCGGCGTGGTCGATCATGCTCCTACACATAGATCCGGCAACCGCTCACCGGCCAGTCACCTTGCCGTGAACGGCGCGGCGCTGGTAGAAGCGTACCATGAGCGACCTCGCCCGTCACATCGACGCCCTCGCGCAAGCCCGTGTGCTGTGCGTCGGCGACCTCATGCTCGACCGCTTCGTCTATGGCGCGGTGGACCGCGTCTCGCCGGAGGCGCCGATCCCCGTGCTGCGCATCGAGCGCGAGGCGGCGATGCTCGGCGGCGCCGGCAACGTGGCGGCCAACCTGCTGGCGCTGGGGGCGGGGTGTCGCTTCGTGTCGGTGGTCGGCGACGACGGTGCCGGGGCGGAGGTCCGCCACCTCGTGGCGTCGGAGACCGGCACGGCCGAAGGCATCGTCGTCGAGCCGGGGCGCCAGACCACGCTGAAGACCCGCTTCATCGGCGGCCGGCAGCAGCTTCTGCGCGCCGACGCCGAGACGGTGGCGCCGATCAGGGTCGCCTCGGCCGGGGCGGTGCTGGCCGCTGCCCGCGCGGCGCTGGGGCAGGTCGGCGCGGTGGTCCTCTCCGACTACGGCAAGGGCGTGCTGAC
>JAEYOB010000474.1 GCA_023412175.1 Pseudomonadota bacterium
GCTTGGCGCAGGTCGGGGCGGCGGGTCAGCAACTGCGATGGCAGACCGGCGGCGACCGGCGGCAGCGTAAGCTCCCCCAGCGACCGGCTGCGCACCGTGAAGCCCTGCGGCGGCCGCCCCAGAAGCACGGCGAGCGCATCCAGGGATTGCCGCTCCGCCTGCTGCAACGCCGGAAGGGCGGCGCGCTGGCTGGCGACCGCGCTGCGCTGCTGGGCGACTTCGAGGTCCGACGCGGCGCCGAGCTGCACCTGCCGCTCCAGCAGCGCCAGCACATCCTCGGCCACGCGCAGCGTCTGCGTCGCCAAACGCAGGCGGTCGCGCGCCGCCAGCACCTGGAAAAAGGTGCCGGCAACTTCGGAGCGCAGGGTCAGGGCGAGCGATTCGCGGTCGTAGAGGGTGGCTTCGAGCTGCGCCTGGGCAGCGTCCACCGTCGCCGCGTTCCGCCCGAACAGGTCGATCTCGTAGCCGACCTGGAGCGTTCCCTGGTAGCTCGACGACATGGACGAGGCGCCGCCGGAGATGCTCCGCCCGATGGCGGTGCTCCGCGCCGAAGCGTGCGGGGTCCAACTGCGGCTGGCGCCGCCGGACAGGCCGACCGTCGGCAGCAGCGCGGCCCCGGCGGCGCGGGTCTGCGCCTCCACCTGCCGGATGCGGGCGAGGGCGGCGGCGAGGTCGCGGTTGTTGGCCTCCGCCTCGGCGATCAGGGCGTTCAGCTCGGCGTTGCCGAAGCCCTGCCACCACGCGGCATCCGGCCATTGGCCGACGCCTTCGGTCGCGGTTTCCCAGGCGGCCGGCAACTCCGCCTTCGGCGGCTGGTGCAGCGGGCCGAGGGCGCAGCCGGCGAGCAGCAGGGTCAGGGCCGCGGCGGCGGCGGTGCGTGTCGTGGTCATCAGGGTCATTCCGAGGCGAGCGCCACGACGGGGTCGAGGTCGGCGGCCTTGCGTGCGGGGATGTAGCCGAACAGCAGGCCGGTGGCGAAGGCGCAGCCGAAGGCGAGCAGCACCGGCTCCGGCGTCACCAGCACCGGGCGGCCGAAGAAGGCGAAGGCCCAGGTGACGCCCAGCCCGGCGGCGACGCCGATGGCCCCGCCCAGCGTGCAGATGGCCAGGGCCTCGCTGTTGAACTGCAACAGGATGTTGATGCGGCGCGCCCCGGTGGCCATGCGCACGCCGATCTCCCGCGTGCGCTCGGTCACGCTGACCAGCATGATGTTCATCACGCCGATGCCCCCGACCAGGAGCGAGATGGCGGCGATGGAGCCCAGCAGGAGGGTCAGGGTGTTCTGCGTCTCGGTGGCGGTTTGCAGGATGGAAGCCATGTTGCGGATCTGGAAATCCTCCGCTTGGTGGCGGGCGATCAGCAGGTCGCGGATCGCGCTTTCCGTCTCCTCGATGGCGGCGACGTCGGTGACCTGGACGGTGATGGAGCGCACGTAGCGCTGGCCGAACAGCCGCAGGCTTCCGGTGGTCAGCGGCACATAGGCCACGTCGTCCATGTCGGACCCCATGGGCGAGGCCCCCTTGGGCGCCATGGTGCCGATGACCAGGAACGGGATGTTGTTCATCAGGATGTAGGATCCGATGGGATCCTCGCCGTCCGGAAACAGCGCCCTGGCGACCGTCTGGCCGATGACGGCGACGGGGGCGTACGTCCTGACGTCCGACTCCTCGAAGAAGACGCCGGACGCCACCGGCCAGTCGCGTGCCTTCGGGAAATCGGCGCTGGTCGCCGTCACCGACGTGGAGTAGTCGCGGCCGCCGCGCCGCAACGTCGCCGATCCGGGATATTCCGGCACGGCGGCGGCGATGTTCGGCAGGGTGGCGATGGCCTCGGCGTCGGCCGCCACCAGTGTGGCGGTCACGCCGCCGGACGGCCGGACGTTCGGCGCCCCCGGCCGGACCAGCAATAGATTGGTGCCCATCGAGGTGATGCGGTTCAGCACCTCCTGCTGGGCGCCGTGGCCGATGGCCAGCATGGCGACCACCGATGCCACGCCGATGATGATGCCGAGCAGCGTCAGCAGCGTGCGCATCAGGTTGTTGCGCAGGGAATGCAGGGCCATGCGCCCGGCCTCGACCACGTCGCCCGCGGTCACCGCGGCGGCGTTCGCGGGCAGGGGGGGCCGTTCCAGAGGGGTGGCCGGCGCGGCATCCGGCTGCGTCACGTCGGAGACGATGCGGCCGTCCTTGATCTCGACGATCCGCTTGGCCTGCTGGGCGATGGCGGCATCGTGGGTGATCAGCAGGACGGTGTGCCCGCGCTCGTTCAGGTCGCGCAGCAGGCGCATCACCTCGACGCCGCTGCGACTGTCGAGCGCGCCGGTCGGCTCGTCGGCCAGGATGATGCCGCCGCCGTTCATCAGCGCCCGCGCGATGGAGACGCGCTGCTGCTGCCCGCCCGACAGTTGCGAGGGTTGGTGGTCGAACCGCTCGCCCAGACCCAGGCTGGTCAGGAGGTCGCGCGCCCGCCGTTCCCGCTCCTCGCGGGGCATGCGGGTGTAGACCGCCGGCATCTCGACGTTCTCGCAGGCGGTCGAGGTGGCGAGCAGGTTGTACTGCTGGAAGATGAAGCCGAAGCGCTCGCGCCGCAGGATGGCGCGGCGGTCGGCGTCCAGGCCGGTGACCTCCTCGCCGTCCACGCGGTAGGAGCCCGAGGTCGGCCGGTCCAGCAGCCCGATCAGGTTCATCAGCGTCGATTTGCCGGACCCCGACGCGCCCATGATGGCGACGAACTCGCCCGGATGGATGTCCAGCGAGATGCCGTGCAGGACCGGCACCTCCAGGTTGCCGCGCCGGAAGCTCCGCGTGACGTCGCGCAGCGAGATCTGCGGGGCAGTCGAAGGAGGGGCGGTCATAGGCGGGGCGTCCGCGCGGGACCCGGAGGGCCGCCGTCGGGCCGGCTGCGCGCCTGCTGGGTGGATGCCGCCGTGTCGAGGATCACTTGGTCGCCGGGCTGGAGGCCCTTGCGGATCTCCGCGGAGACGCGGTTGGTCACGCCGATCTCGACGGTGCGCTCGACCGGCTGGCCGTTCTCTAGGATGCGCACGGTGTACTGGCCGCGCTGCCGCGGCACCGGGCGCAGCGTGGCCATGGGCACCACCGGCACGTTCTTCGCCTGCGCGGCGATGAAGAAGACGTGCGCGCTCATCTGCGGCAGCAGTTCGTGGCCGGGGTTGGCCACATCGAACAGCGAGGCGAAGAGGACGACGTTGTTCACCACCTCCGGCGTCGGCAGGATCTGGCGCAGTTCGCCGCTGCGGCGGCGGTCGGGCTGGCCGAGGGTGGTGAAATAGGCGGGCATGCCCAGCTTCAGCCGGGGAACGTCGGCCTCCGACACCTGCGTCCGCACGGTCATGGTGTCCAGCTCGGCGATGCGCAGGATGATCGGTGCCTGCTGGTTGGCGTTCAGCGTCTGGCCGAGGCGCGCCGTGATGTCCACCACCGTGCCGGAGATCGGCGCGTAGATCTTGGTGTAGCCGAGGTTCGCCTGATCCCCCTTCAGGGTCGATTCCGTCTGCTTGATCTGCGCCTCCAGGGCGGCGATCTGGGCGGCGAGGGCCTTGCGGGCGGCGTCGGCGCTGTCGAAGGCGTCCTCGCTGGTCGCGCGGTCGGCCAGCAGCCGGCGCTGCCGGTCGAACTGCTTTTCCGCCAGCGCCAGCTGGACCTGCCGCTCCGTCACCTGGGCGCGCAGGTTCAGCAACTGCGCCTGGGAGGCGGCGACGCGCGCCTCGTAGACGGTGGGGTCGATCTGCGCCAGGATCTGGCCCTGCTCCACCTTGGCGCCGTAGTCCACCAGGATCGTCTTGAGCTGCCCGGACACCTGCGTGCCCACGTCGACGTAGGTGCGCGCCTGGAGTGTTCCGACGGCGGACACGGTGTCCTCCACCGAACCGAGGGCAACCGTGTGGGTGCGGTGGGCGGGGGGCGGGTTGGCGTTCGCGGTCCACAGC
>JAEYOB010000575.1 GCA_023412175.1 Pseudomonadota bacterium
CCTCCAGGCGCTTGCGGTCGGGCAGCGTCAGGCTGCGCGCCAGGCGATAGGCCTGATCGGCGAGGCCCAGGCGCTCCAGCACCTCGCGGGCGATGCCCCGCGCCGTCCCGACGTCCTTCTCGCGGGCCAGCGCGCCGACCACCACGTTCTCCTCCACCGTCAGGTCACCGAACGGCTTGACGATCTGGAAGGTGCGGCCGATGCCGGCGGCGCAGATCCGGTGCGGCTTCAGGCCGGTGATCGGCACGCCGCCGAGACGGACGCTGCCCTCGTCGGGCGGGAAGACGCCGGCGATCAGGTTGAAGGTGGTCGTCTTGCCGGCGCCGTTGGGGCCGATCAGCGCGATGATGGCGCCCTGCGGCACCTCGAAGCTGACGTCGGAAACCGCCCGCAGGCCGCGAAAGCGCTTGGACAGGCCCTGAACCTCGAGCAGTGCGCTCATCGTCCGCCCTCCCCTTCCCCCGGAGCGCGGGTCAGCTTCAGCCGGCGCGCCAGCCAGGGCCACACGCCCTCCGGCCGGTAGACGATGATGACCACCAGCGCGGCGCCGTAGAACAACTGCTTCAGACCCGGCACGTCGAGGCCCATGGCGGCGATGGCGCTGGTCAGCGCCTCGCCCATCGGCGTCAGGATGAAGGCGCCGAGGATCGGGCCAAACAGCGTGCCGATGCCGCCGACGATGGCCGGCAGGATGATCTCGATGGAGCGGCCCATGGAGAACACCTGCTCGGGGAACAGGTTGTTGAAGTAGAAGGCCTGGAACACGCCGCCCAGCGCCGTCAGCGCGGCCGACACCACCACCGCCTTGATGCGGGCGCGGAACAGGTCGACGCCCACCGCTTCGGCGGCTTCCGCATCCTCGCGGATCGCCAGCAACTGGTAGCCCAGGCGCGAGTGCAGCAGCAGCTTCGCCAAGCCCAGCGCCATCAGCACCAGCGCCAGGATCACGTAGTAGAACAGCGTCGGCGAGCCGCGCAGATTCAGCAGGTCGGTGCCGCCGCCCACCGGCAGGAACAACCCGCCGGAGCCGCCCAGCCAGCCGATGTGGTCGAAGCCGATCCGCGCCACCTCGGCAAAAGCGATGGTCAGCAGCGCGAAGTGCACGCCGCGCACGCCGAAGCGGAAGCCCAGGAAACCGATGAAGGCGCCCGCCGCCACCGCCACCGCCATGCCGGCGAACAGGCCGAGCCACGGCCCGATCCCGAAATGCACGAACAGCGCCGCGCTGGCGTACGCCCCCAGCCCGACGTACAGCGCGTGGCCGAGCGACAGCAGGCCGGAAAAGCCCATCATCACGTTCCACGCCTGCCCGACATAGGCGAACCACAGCACCGTGGTCAGCACCGACAGCACGTAGCTGTCGACGAAAAACGGCAGCACGAGCAGCGCCGCCAGCAGCAGCCCGGCCAGGATCATCGCGCGCGGCGTCATCACGAGCGCCTCCCCAGCAGGCCCTGCGGCCGCAGCAGCAGCACGACGATCAACACCACGTAGCTAAACAGCGCCTTCAGCGACGGCATCAGCAGGAAGCCGGCCAGCGCCTCCGAGACGCCGATCAGCACGCCGCCCAGCAGCGCGCCGGGCAGGCTGCCGAGGCCGCCGACGATGACGATGATGAAGGACAGGAGCGTGTATTCCGGGGCGAGTTGCGGCCGCACCTCGACCACCAGGGTCAGCAGCGCGCCAGCGATGCCGACCACCGCGGAGCCGATGCCGAAGGTCAGCGCATAAAGGCCATCCAGGTTCAGGCCGACGACGCGGGCGCCCAGCGGGTTGTCGGCGCAGGCACGGATCGCCTTGCCGGTGCGGCTGAAGCGGAAGAAGGCGAACAGCACCGCCGCCACGGCGATGGCGCCCAGCCCGGCGTAGGTGCGGGTGGCGTCCTGGTGGAACGGTCCGATCTCGAAGGTGTCGAACACGTAGGGCACCATTACGCCGCGCGAGTCGGGCCCGAACACCATCAGCAGCAGGTTCAGGAGGATGGTGGCGATGCCCAGCAGCAGGATGAACTGCATGTGCTCCGGCCGTTCGACGAACTTGTTGACCAGCCCGCGCTGCAGGGCCCAGCCGAAGACGAACAGCACGGCTGCCACCAGCGGGGCGGTCAGGATCGGGTCGAGGCCGAAGGCGGCGAACAGCAGAACGGCGCCGTACATGCCGGCGACCATCATCTCGCCGTGCGCGAAGTTGACGACGCGCACCACGCCGAAGATGACGGACAGCCCCAGCGCCGCCAGTCCGTACACCAGACCGGTCAGCAGCCCCGAGGCCACAATGTTCAGGAGGAGGTCGAGGGACATGGACACCGGGCCGTGGAATCAGCCATGCGGGTTACCAGTCCTTCGAGAGGTAGGCAAGAGGGAGATGCGCACCACTTACGGTACGGCGAGCGAGCGTTCCATCTTCACCACAGTTTCCGCACCGCGCGTCAGCGTGACGGACCCGCGGTACGGCCCCTTCGGCCAACCGCCTGCGGGGCGCTTGATCCCCTGATAGGAGAACCACACCACCTTGTCGGCCGGCAGCGTCGTGGCG
>JAEYOB010000577.1 GCA_023412175.1 Pseudomonadota bacterium
GGGAACAAGGCGTTCTGGCGCTCAGGCGTTCTTGAGCTGGTCGCGCGTCACCCAGAAGACCTCGCCGAAGCTGTGGGCGGTCTCCAGCCACAGGAAGTCGAGGTCGGGGTACTCGGCTTCGAGGATCTCGCGGCCGGTGCCGAACTCGCACAGCACGCCGCCCTCGGGGGTGAGGTGCTTGGGCGCCTCCTTGAGGATGCGGCGCACGATGTCCAGGCCATCGTCCCCGCCGGCCAGCGCCAGCGTGGGCTCGGCGCGGAACTCCTGCGGCAGGGCGGCCATGGCGTCGGCGTCCACGTAGGGCGGGTTGGTCAGGATCACGTCGTACTTGCGGCCCTTCAGGGGCGCGAACAGGTCGCCCTGGAACAGCGTGACGCGGTCACCGACGCCGTGGTCGGCGACGTTGCGGCGGGCGACCTCCAGCGCGTCGGGGGAGAGGTCCACCGCGTCCACCTCGGCCTCGGGGAAGATGGTCGCTGCCAGGATCGCCAGGCACCCGGACCCGGTGCACAGGTCGAGCACGCGGCCGACCGCGGTCGGGTCCTCGACCAGCGTCAGCTCGTCGCCCTCGCCGCCGAACATATCGGAGAACAGCAGCTCGCCGATGTAGGAGCGCGGCACGATCACCCGCTCGTCCACGTAGAACGGGACGCCCTGGATGTAGGCCTTGTTCAGCAGGTAGGGGGCGGGCTTGCGGGTGGCGACGCGGGCGTGCAGAAGCTCGGCCAGCGTCTGGCGCTCGGGCGCGGTCAGGCGGGCGTCCAGATAGGGGTCGAGCTGGTCGATCGGCAGGCGCAGCCCCTCCAGCACCATGAACACCGCCTCGTCGAAGGCGGTCGTCGTGCCGTGGCCGTAGGACAGGTCGGCGGCGGTGAAGCGGCTGACCCCATACCGGATGAAGTCGCGGACGGTCAGCAGTTCGGCGGCGGCCTGTGCGGCGGTGGGCGCGGCGGTGGGCTCGTTCACGGGCGGTCATCCTGTGGGTTGCGGAGGTCCCGCTGTTTAGCAAATCGCCGGGGCGGCCACCATATCCCGGAAGGGTCCTGCGGGAGGGTGCGGCATGGCGCTGGTGCTGGGGAGCGGCAATCCGTTGCGGCGCATGCCCGTGGCCTACGTCAACCGCGGGCTGATCATGGCCTGCGTGCTGGCCTTCGTGTCGGGCATCCGGCCGGAGCCGTTCGCCTTCGTGCCGGCCTACTTCTACGGCACGGTGGAGCTGGCCGGGCCGCTGCCGACCTGGGACGTCTGGCGCGGGCTGGTCGGGCACGTGCTGGTGCACGGCGACTGGGTGCATCTGGCGACCAACATGGTGGCGCTGTGGGTGTTCGGCGACAACGTCGAGGACGCCATGGGGCACCTGCGCTACCTGGCGTTCTTCCTGCTGTGCGCGGTGGCCGGGGCGCTGGTGGAGGGCGGCATGACCGCCGAACCCATGCGGCCCCTGGTGGGGGCGAGCGGGGCGATCTCGGGCGTCATGGGGGCGTACCTGCTGCTGCACCCGCGCGCCAAGATCCTGGTGCTTGTGATGTTCCGCTTCCCGGTGCTGCTGCCGGCCTCGCTGGTGGTGGCGGCGGATCTGGCGGTCAACATCGTCATGGCGCTGACGCCCGGCGCCGCGGCCGGGGAGACCGCCTGGGGCGCGCATCTGGGCGGCTTCGCGGCGGGGATGCTGCTGCTGGTGCCGTTCAAGCGCGCCGGGGTGCGCCTGCTTCTGCCGGCCAGCGCGTATCCGCCGGTGCCGTTCCCGCGGCTGCAGACGGTGCTGCTGGACTTCTTCCCGCCGCCCGACCCGCTGGGGCAGAGCGGTGGGGCACGGGAACGGCTGGTCGTGGCGGCCAAGGCGACCGCCTATTTCGGGCTGATCGCCGTGCTGTTCTGGACGCTGTGACTACGGGCTGTGACTACGGACGGTTGCGCAGCTTCGACGGATCGACGGGGGCGTCGCGGCGCAGCGAGATGGTCTCCTGCTGGTCGAGCATGGCGGGAAGGGCCGCGATCTCCGCCGCCGCGACGTCCTTGGCGACCACCCAG
Source organism: Pseudomonadota bacterium (assembly GCA_023412175.1). GTDB lineage: Bacteria > Pseudomonadota > Alphaproteobacteria > Azospirillales > Azospirillaceae > Azospirillum. The sequence goes on from JAEYOB010000577.1 coordinate 2,032, forward strand.
TCGCCGCGCACGTCCAGATCGGTGAAGCCGTAATCGACGGCGATCCGCTTGCCCTCCATGCCCGGATACCCGGCGCCCTCGATCACCAGCTGGCGCGGCGTGCCGTCCGGCGCCCCGGCGGTGGCCTCGGTGGTGACGTCGGCGACGGTGCCGATCCGCTCGCCGTCCTCGCTCAGCACGTCCCGTCCGAGCAGGGAATCCGGGCGCAGCAGGCCCGGCCGCTGCTGGGATTCCAGGTCGGCGGCGGACGATTGCGCGAGCGCGGACGCCGGAGCGAGAGCGAGGGCCATGGCGGCCAGCAGGTGGGCACGCGTCATCGGGTCTCTCCTTCAGTTTGTTGCGGCGACAGTTCGTTGCGGCGGATCGGTCAGGCCGGTCCTCTGCCACCAACCGTTGTGTTCCGCGGGGGTTCCGCGGCGGCTTGCCTTTCGCCGCCGGGCCGGCGACACTCCGCCCTCCCATTCCCACACCTTCTGGAGACGGACACCATGGCGGAACCGGTGCTCGGCGTGATCGGCGGCAGCGGCGTCTACGACATCGACGG
>JAEYOB010000541.1 GCA_023412175.1 Pseudomonadota bacterium
GCCTCCAGTTCCGCAGTGAGGCGGCGGGCCTCCTCCTCGTGCTCCTTGCGGCTGGACAGGGCGTCCTTGCGCTCCGTTCCGAGCGCGTCGAATTCGCGCTCGAAGCGGAGCACAACCTCATCGGAGGGGAGCGGAAGGGCCGCCAGCTCATTCGCGCTGAGGGCTCCGCGCCCGAGGCTCGCTATCTGATCGGAGAGCGCTTGCTGCGCGATAGCAACTTCCGCCCTCGCTTCCGAGACGCGTCTCGACGAATCCGCAAGACCAGGGCGGCCGTCGAGCATCGCCACCGCGACCGACGGGTCAGCCGGGGTACCGGCGGCTGAGAGATCGGCTTCCGCGGCCTCGCGCCGCTCGATGGCGGACTTCAGCTCGGCGAGCGTGGACTGCAACGCGGTGTCCAGCCGCGTGCGCTCGGTGATAAGCGTCCGGACCTTTGATGTCGCGGCGGCCGTTGGCATCAGCTGGACGACTTGGTCGGGGTTCTCGTGCGCGAGTCCCAGGCGGCGCAGGAGATCGGACATCCGCTTGCGTCCCTCCTCGAGTTCGCGTTGCCTGTTGGGAAGCGACCGCTCGTGCGAACGGTATTCGCCAAGGGCGGTGATCAGGCCCTCGATCGCGGCCTTGTGCAGGGGCCAGACGCCGGCGTCGCCCAACTTCTCCAAGCTTTGGCGCGCAGCATCGAGGTCGCCCTGGCGGGCTTCGCACCTCTCGCGCGCGCTGCGCTCCTCCTCGATCGCGTCGCGCCAAGTGTCCTCGAAGCCATCCGGCAGGTCCGCGCCGCCCTTGAGTACCTGGAGAGCGTCTCGGAGCTCCGAAATGCGGCGGAGCAGCGGGAGGACGCGCCTTATCCGCTCGACGGCGTTGCGTTCGGAGGCGATGCGCGCGAGCTGGTCGACGATGGCTTGGCGCTGCTCCTCCGTTTCCCGCAGCTTGCGGGTCGCGGCGGTCCAGGCTTCCGGCTTCATCGCGTCCGATCGGATCCGGCCTAGCGCATCCGTGAAGCGCTCGTGCGCGGACCAATAGGGCTTCCCGCCGGCCTTCCTGCCGCCAGGCGACCCGAGGCCATCAGCATCTTTGGTCAGCGCCTGGACGACATCGGCCAATCCGGTGGTTCCGCTGCCCGCTTCGAACAAACTGCGCCCGATGTCACCGTCGGCTTCCAGCATGGCCTTGCCGCCGCGGCGGAGGCGCTCGTGGTTCAGTCCGAACAGCCGCTCGTACTTGTCGCGATCAACACCGCCGAGGAACGGGGCCAGAGCGCTGTCCGGGAATTCCCCAGACTCGTCCGGCTTGATGAGGGTGTTGCCCTTGCCCTTGCGGCGCTTGAAGGAGAGGCTCTGGCCCGCCGCGTTCACCAGCGTGGCTCCGATCCGGAGGGTGGGGCTCTCGTGCCGGAAGTTGTACGGCGTGATGTGGCCGAAGCCGAACAGCAGGTCGCAGATGGCAGACAGCGCCGTCGACTTGCCCGCTTCGTTCGGACCGTGCAGGACGTGGACGAGGACGTCTTCGCCGGTGAAGTCCAGGGACAGGCCGGCGAAACGGCCGTACTTCTCGAGGCTGAGATTCTGGAATCGCATCGTGGTCCCTCAGCGCGCGTCGAACAGGTAGTGGCGCAGGGTGGCTCCGGCACCTTCGAGAACGGCAGCCAGTTGGTCGTCGTCGAATTCGGCGAGGCCGGCGAGCTCCCGGGCCTTGGGCGGCATCCTGTCGAGGCCGCTCCGGAACTCCGCGGCGAGTGCTGCCGTCAGGGTTGGGTCGGCTTCAAGCTCCTGGATCGTGCGGAAGAGCTCCGCGAAGGCATCGGCCGACGCGGCGGCCGGGGCATTTGGCTCCGCCGTGCCGATGACGACCTTCTCCAACCAGATGTCCCCGCCGCACTGTTCCGACAGGCTGGTGCACTCCGCATGCATCTGCGCGATGTCGCCAGCGATCCGGCGATGCGCCGCCGTCTTCCCCTCGATGGTTAGCCGGACGGCGAGCGTCCGCCCTTCCGCCTCGTCGAGCGCGCGCGTCAGTTGCTCGCGGATGCGGTCGAGGACGGTCTCGAGGTCGGTGCAATCGTTGACGTCGGCGTGGACCTGGGCCCAGCGCACGACGTCGATTGGCACGTGCTCCACCGATGCGATCGATTGGGCGTCCGCCGTGATAAGGGTGAAGCCTTTATTCCCCGCTTCGTTCGCGTGCCGACCCTGGAGGTTGCCGGGGAAGACGATCCAAGGATCCTCGCTGAGGACCGTCCGCTTGTGGACGTGGCCCAGGGCCCAGTAATCGTAGCCCTTGCCGGCGAGATCCTGGACGGAGCAGGGCGCGTAGGGCGTGTGGCCGTAGCCTCCGTCGGCTGCGGTGTGCAGCATACCGATGTTGAGCAATCCGGCGACCGGTTCCGGGTAGGCATGCGCGAGGTTGTCGGTGACGTCGCGCTTGGGGAAGCTTTGGCCGTGCACGGCGACGCCCAGGTCCTGGAGGATGTGAGTCTCAGGCTTGCCGTGCCCGAAGATCCTGACGTTCCTGGGGCAGGTCAAGGACCTCGTCATGAGGTTCTCCGCATCGTGGTTGCCCTTGATGATCATGACGCGGATGCCGGCCCGCTCGAGCCGGGCCATCTCGGCAGCGAAGAAGAGGCCGGTCGAGAAGTCCTTCCAATCGCCGTCGTACAGGTCACCCGCGATCAAGACCAGGTCGACGGTCTCGCGGATGGCGTAGTCGATCATGGCCGTGAAGGCGCGGCGCGTGGCGCCGACGAGTTCGTTCGCCCTGTCTCCGGCCTTCGCCGCCAAGCCGGCGAGCGGGCTGTCGAGGTGAATGTCGGCGGTGTGGATGATCCTCAGCATGGGGCGCGACCTCTGGAAAGCGCCCAATCCTCGCAAAAAAAAGGGCGATCAGGCAAGGGATAGCACAACGATAAGACGATGCGATCCCGCGGGACGTGCCTTATCAGGGAAGTTTATATTCCTTCGACACTTTGCAGCGCTCCCGGGCTGAGCCATCAGGCCGGCCGGCGCGGCCGGACTGCGGCGGCAGCGAGGAGGTCACCCGTCGTCGCCTCTACCACCGGGAACTTGAGGGTGCCCCTCGCAGCCTTTGTCGCCATTGCCTTCATCTTGTCCAGGCGCCTGAAGCGCCTCGCCGTCCAGGTTGTGGATCGGGATTGGCTTTGGGCATCACGCCTATGGATTGCCGCCAGCGACGGGGAGGATGCTCACATGGGGCTGATGAGTGCTGAAGATCGTCATGCCCGTTTCGCGGATGGAGGCGATCCAGTCGTCCAGAGCCTCGTCGGAGGCATGGGACGTGGCGGCGGCTACGCTGCGGATCAGCCTGTGCTCGGGGGCCTGCGCAACCACAAGGCACACTCCATGGAAGAGAGCACCCTCAGATGCTCGTGCAAAGCGCGGAAGCCGTCGGCGCGGGCGGCGTAGCCCAGGGGAGCGCTCCCTTCCGTCGAACAGCCGAGTCCGAGGATATGGCGGCTGTTGTCCCACAGGGTAACTCCTCACCGGGCTGGCAGCCGGTGAGGAGGCAGGCGATGGCGAAGGTTCCGCCGACGAGCGCCTGAATAGCGGTCCAGGCGCACTGGCCTTGGCGGCGCGCCGTTCCAGTGTCGGAGCGATAGCCGGCATGGATGCACGGTCCCCAATCGGAACGGAGGCCGTCGATCACTTTGCGAAAGATGATCGGGAGTTCACCCACAGAGCATGGTGACGATAGCCATACGCCGCTTCATCTGGAACTCTGCATCAGGGGCTGGTGAAGTCGGGGGCCGCATCCGCCAGGCGCTGCCTCCAGTAAGAGGGAACGCGGTCGAGGGCCCGTTCGCCCAGAAGGGCGCCGAAGAGGGTTCCGTTGCAAAGTTTGCTGGCGAGCGGAGATCGGGTAAAACCCGGCCCCATTCAGCACCCAGGATGGCAAGGTGATGCGCAGCGTGAGGAGGCCCTTCAAGGGCCGCCAGTTCACGGCCGAGGTGATCCTGTGGGCGGTGCGCTGGTACCTGCAGTTCCCGATCAGCTACCGCGATCTGGAACGGATGCTGGCCGACCGCGGTGTTGAGGTCGATCACACCACGCTCTACCGCTGGATCCAGGCTTACGCCCCGGAATTGGACAAGCGGCTGCGCCCGCACCTGAGCATGACGAGCGGCTCCTGGCGGGTGGACGAGACCTACGTGAAGGTGAAGGGGCGGTGGATGTATCTGTACCGCGCCGTTGATGCACGCGGACAGACGATCGACTTCCTGCTCAGCGCCAAGCGCGATGCGGCCACCGCCCGGCGCTTCTTTCGCAAGGCGCTGAAGCAGGCGCCCACGGTGAACCCGCGCACCCTCACGGTGGACAAGAACGCCGCCTACCCGAGTGCAGCCAAGACGATGAAGAAAGCTGGGAAGTTGTGGCGTTTCGCCAAGCTGCGGCAAGTGAAGTATCTCAACAGTATTGTTGAACAGGATCACCGCCGCATCAAGCGGCTGATCCGGCCGGGGCTCGGGTTTCAGGGCTTCCACACGGCGCGTCGGACGATCGCCGGCTACGAGATCCTGACGATGGGGCGCAAAGGGCAGATCGCCGCCATTTCCACCAACGACATGCCCGCCCAGGCGACCTTCATCGCCAACCTGTTCGATGTGGCCGTCTGACGACGCGGACGCCGCAGCTCTCCGCACCTACCGTCAAACTTTGCAACGGAACCCCTTGGGGACCGGCCGCGATGACAGCCTTACCGCAAGGCCCCCAGCCCGGCGGTTATCCCCTTGAGCGATACCGGGATCGTCAGCGTCTGGGCGGTGCCGTAAGGCAGCAGCGTCAAGTGGAGCGTCCGGGCCTTCATCAGGGCGGACACCCCGCGCTCGTCCAGGCCGGTGCTGGCGATGCACCCGTCCTGCAGGCATTGCACGATGGTCAGCGCCAGGGGCTCCCCTTCGTCGGCCCGGACGGCGACGCCGCGGCGCAGATCGATGCCCAACGGCGTCACCGCCACCAGCATAGGTTCGCCGTTGGAGCCGATGTAGCCCAGCGAGATCTTGAGCAGCCGGGCGTTGCTGTCCTTGAGCAACTGCGTCTGGGTCAAGGCGCAGAGCGGGCGTGCGGCCGATGCCGTCTCGCACTCCACCCGCCAGTCGCCGAAGGTTGTGCCGGGC
>JAEYOB010000551.1 GCA_023412175.1 Pseudomonadota bacterium
GGCTTGTGCAGCGTGACGAGGCCAAGTTCGGCCGCCTCGGCCAGCAACCCCGGCCCGGTGTCGCCGGTCAGCAGGATCCCCGGCAGCGCCGCCCCGAACGCCCCGCGCAGGGCGGCGATGGCCTCCACCCCCGTGCGCCCGTCGCGCAGGCGGAAATCGGCGATCACCACGTCCGGGGCTCGCCCCAGCGCCTCGACCCGCGCCACCGCGGTGTCGGCGGCCTCCGCATCGACCACCGCGTAGCCCCAGGTCTCCAGCATGGCGCGCAGGCCGTGCAGGACGATCACATCATCGTCGATGATCACCGCCAGGATGCCGGCCGCCACCTCTGCGGGCGCCGGAAGCGGCGGCGGAGCGGACGCGCACGGCGCTGCGGCGCCGGCCGGCACCTCGATGGAGAACACCGAACCGTTTCCGGGGCGGGAGCGCACCTCCAGCCGATGACCGAGCAGCCGCGCCAGGCGCTTGACGATGGCGAGGCCGAGACCGAGGCCCTGGGTGCGGTCGCGGGCCGGGTTGCCGACCTGGACGAACTCATCGAAGATGTCCTCCATACGGTCGGGCGGAACGCCGATACCGGTGTCCCACACCTCGATCCGCAGCATGCCGCCACGGCGGCGGCAGCCGACCAGAACGCCGCCGTGCTCGGTGTATTTCAGCGCGTTCTCGATCAGGTTGCCGAGGATGCGGCCAAGCAGCGTGGCGTCGCTCTCGATGCTCAGCCCGGTCAGGACCACACGCAGGTCGAGCCGCTTGGCGGCGAAGCGCGGCGCGTACTCGGCCTCCAGCCGCTCCAGCACCGGGCCGAGCGGGAACGCCCGCACCTGCGGCGAGATCACCCCGGCGTCCAGCTTGGTCAGGTCGAGAATGCCGTCGAGCAGCCCCTTCAGCGCGTCCAGCGCCTGGTGCATGGTGCCGACCAGCGGCCGCGCCTCGTGTCCTGCCAGGCGCTCGCCCAGCACGTGGATGAAGAAAAGCAGCGACTGCACGGGCTGGCGCAGGTCATGGCTGGCGGCGGCGAGGAACCTTGACTTGGCGACGTTGGCGCGCTCCGCCTCCTCCTTTGCGGCGCGCAGCGCGGTCTCGATGGCGCGGCGCTCGGTGACGTCCAGGGTGAGGCCGGTCATGCGAACCGTTTTACCGGTCTCGTCGGCGAAGGTCCGGCCGATGGAAGCCAGCCAGCGCACCCGGCCGTCGGGATCCACCACGCGGAACTCGCTGACAAAGGGCGAGGCTGCATCCGCCGAGGCGTACACCTCGGCCCAGAGGCGCTCGCGGTCGTCCGGGTGCAGGCGGCGCTCGATGTGCTCCACCGTCGGTTCGCCCTCGGGAGCGGCGTAACCGAACAGGCGCCATTGGCTGTCCGACCATGTGGCCCGGCCGCTCGGCACCTCCCAGTCCCACAGCCCGGCGTTGGCGCAGTCGAGCGCAAAGGCCAGCCGCTCGGCATGCGCGCGGCGGGCGCGCTCCGCCTCGTGCAGGTCGGTGACGTCCAGCACCACGCCGTCCCAGACGACGGCCCCATCCGCCCGGCGATGCGTGGTGGCGTGCGTGCGCAGCCGGCGGACGCCGCCGCCGCCGGGCATCGACAGCTCGCCCTCCAGGCGCAACGGCTCCAGCGTGCGGGCGGTGCGGGTGACCGCTTCGTTCCAACGCCGCGCGGTGTCCGGGGTCATCCGCCGCTCGATGTCCTGCGTGCGGAACTCCTTGCCCAGAACCTCCTGCGGCGGCAGGCCCAGCGCCGCCTCCGCGGCATCGCTGACATAAGGATAGGCGACGCTGCCGTCTGGGTGCAGGACGCGGCGGAAGATCACGCCGGGGAAGTTGGCGGCGATATCGCCCAGCCGGCGCTCCGCCGCCTTTTCGGCCTGGAGGTCGGCGAGCCGCCGTTCGGCCAGCTGGCGTCGCGTCATCAAACGGATCAGCGCGAAGGCGAGGATCCCGGCCAGCCCCAGCGCCAGAGCGCCGCCGCCGAACAGCGCCCATCGCGCTTGGCGCAGGCTGGCGTCAACCACGGTGCTGGGCGTGCCGACGAGCACCTTCCACCCCGACAGCGGCGCCGTGGCATAGACGCCGAACACCGGCGTGCCGTCGAGCGCCGTGGCCTCGAAGCTGCCCGATGGCCCGCCGGCAATGCCGGCCTGTTGCGGCGGCGTGGGCGGACCGCCGATGAAGGGATCGTACTGGTCCTGCGACAGTGTGCGCGCGACCACCTGGCCATCGCGATCAAGCAGGAGCAGGCGGTCGCCGGGCATGATCCGGTGCTCGCCCAGCACGGGATGGAACGTCCAGGCCGGCAACGCCACCACCAGCGTGTACCTGACCCGCCCCCCGACGATCACAGGCACCCGGATAGCAACGACCGGTTCCGCCAGACGCTCCTCCACGCGGTGGACGCCGCTGACGGCGTGGCGGCCGGTGCGGAACACCTCTTCGAGCTGCTGGCGGAAGTGGACCGGCGGCAACGGCGCGCCGTACGGCAGGCGGGTGTTGACGAGTTGGCGCGTCTCGTCCGTGAGGATCACCGACAACCAGTAGGCGCGGGCCCCCAGCGCCCGGCGGGCGGCGCGGTCGAAACCGGCGAGGTCACCCTGCAGCAGCGTCTCCGACGTGGCCAGAGTTTCCACCGCGGCGATCTCGCGGGCGAGCTGGCGGTCCACCGTGGCCGCCGCGGCGGCGGCGGTGCCGCGCAGCCGCTCCTCGATGAGGACCCGCTCCACGCCACTGAAATGGGCGACGACCAGGGCCGTGAACAGGATTACCGGCAGCAGCGCCGCAGCAACGAGGAAGACGAGTTGGCGCGGCTTCAGCATTCCGTTCCCGTCGCACGTCGAGGCATCATAAGATTACGGTCGTTCCCGCATAACGAGCAAGGCTTTTCCGGCGAGCGGTACACCCACGCCGCCTTGCCGTTCCGGCCGCCGCTGGGTACCTTGCCCGAACCATGGACAGTCCCTCCTCCTCGCCGGACGCCGGCTTCACCGACATCCGCCGCGGCGGCTGGATCGACCGCCGGATGCCGGCGTCGGTACGGCCCTATCTGCACCTCGCCCGGCTCGACCGGCCGATCGGCACGTGGCTGCTGCTGTTCCCCTGCTGGTGGAGCACGGCGCTGGCCTCCGAAGGGCTGCCGGACTGGCGGCTGTTCGTGCTGTTCGCCGTCGGCGCCGTGGCGATGCGCGGTGCCGGCTGCACGGTCAACGACATCCTCGACCGCGACTTCGACGCCCGGGTCGAGCGCACCCGCAGCCGGCCGATCCCCTCCGGCCAGGTCAGCGTGCGGCAGGCGCTGGCCTTCCTGGCGCTGCAGATGCTGATCGGGCTGGCGGTGCTGCTGCAGTTCAACGCCACGACCATCGCCCTGGGCGTGCTGTCGCTGCTCCTGCTGTTCACCTACCCGCTGATGAAGCGCATCACATGGTGGCCGCAGGCGTTCCTCGGCCTCGCCTTCAACTGGGGCGCGCTGATGGGGTGGACGGCGGTGCGCGGCGAGCTGGAGTGGCCGGCG
>JAEYOB010000581.1 GCA_023412175.1 Pseudomonadota bacterium
GTCCAGGGCCGCCTCGACGGCCAACCCGCCGGGGTCGGCGTTCGGCCGCGTGACCCATTTGACGATCTCGCGCGGCACCGCGTCCAACGCCTCGAGCAGCGCCCGAAGACCCGTCAGCCCACCGTCCGCCTCCAGTGTCACCGGATGCCAGGTAATCAGCAGGTTCTGGCTTCCCAGCGGCCCGCCCAGCGCTGCCTCCAGGGCCTCGCCCTCGAGACGTTCGCGCCGGCGCAGCTGATCCAGTCCCGGGCTGCCCACGACGTGGATGCGCCACGGCTCCTCGCCCATGCGTGCGACCCGCGCCGCCGCCTCGTCGGTGGTGGTCAGGTGCAGGTGGGCCAGCTTGGTCAGGGCGTGGCGGATCGATTCGTCGAAGGCGCCCTCGGTCACGTCCCCGCCGGCTATATGAACCAGGGGGACGCCGTGAACGAGAGCGGCCTGCGCCGCCGCCAGGATCTCGTATCGGTCGCCCAGCACCAGCATCAGGTCCGGCTGCAGGCGGTCGACGACCTCGGAGACGCCGGTCAGGCAGCGGGCCATGGCGCGGGCGATGTCTGCGGGTGCGTCGCCCTCCAGCCCGAGGGGCACACGCGCGTCGACCTCGAACCCGTCCGCCTCGATCTGCTCCACCGTCATCCCGAAGCGCGGCTCAAGATGGGCGCCGGTGACGATCAGCTGCAGGTCGAGGTCGGCGGACGCGCGAATCTCGTGCAGCACCCACTGCAGCAGGCCGTACTCCGCACGGGTTCCAGTGACGACGGCGACGGAGCGATTCCGGGTCATATGTCCGCCAGGGCCGCGCTGCTGGGCAGGCTGATTATTCGCGCCGCCAAGGCCTCGGCGACCCGCAGGTCATCGCGTGGACACGCGGCGTACATCGGCAGCTTGTGCATCAGGGTCCACAAGGGGCGCGCCCCGAATCCGGCGGCGTTCAACGCCTCCAGGGCCGCATCGCGCACGACGAGATCCGGCTGGTCGAGCAACAGGGCGTTCAGCCAGTGATTGACCTCAGCGCCCGGCCGCGGCTCCAGCAAGGCCGCGCCGTCCAGAGGCGCGAAAGTCCCGGCATAGCGGCGGGCCAGTTCAGCCTTGCGCGCGATCATGTCGGGCAATCGCTCCAGTTGGGCGCAGCCGAGCGCGGCATTGAGGTTCGGCATCCTGTAGTTCCAGCCGATCTCGTCATGATCGAAAGCCCAGACGTGCGGAACTTTCGCCGTCGTCGTCAGGTGCTTGGCGCGCAGACCCAGTTCAGGGTCATGGCTCAGCACGGCCCCGCCCCCGCCCGTGGTGACGATCTTGTTACCGTTGAAACTGAGCGCGCCGAGCGCGCCGAAGGTCCCGCTCTGGAGGCCGCGCCAGCGGGACCCCACGGCCTCGGCCGCATCCTCGACCACCACCAGGCGCCAGCGCTCCGCGACGCGCATCAGCTCTGAGATGTCGCAGGGATGTCCAAACACGTGCATGACCACCAGGGCGCGGATCGGCGCGCCGGAGCGCCGGTTGACGCAACAGCCTGCTTTCACCTCGGCGATGCGATCGAGGTAGGCGTCGAGCTGCTGCGGATCGACGCCGAGCGTCAGGTCTTCGGAATCCACGAAGTGCGGCGTCGCTCCGCGATAGGTCACGGCGTTGGCCGTGGCCACAAAGGTCAGGGCGGGGACCAGCACCTCGTCCCCGGGACGCACTCCTGCGAGCCTGAGGCAGACTTCCAGCGCCGCCGTGCCATTGACCACCGCCACGGCTCGTCCTGCGCCGGTCAGGTCCGCCAGATCGTGCTCGAACCGGTCGACATAGGCGCCAACGGAAGATACCCAGCCCGTCTCGACACAGTCGTTGAGATAGTCCCGCTCGCGGCCGCGGAACTCCGGCGCGTGCAACGGGACAGCGGCATTTCCGGCCGGCACGACAGTCCGAACCGCTTCCACAATCCGTCGCGCGAGAGGGACGCCGCTCACAGCACGTACCGATCCGTCTTGTATCGGGCCAGGTTGGCGGGGTCGCTGAACCAGCCGATCGTCTCCTGCAGGCCGCGGCGGAAGCCCTCGCCGCCGCCATACGCCGGTCGCCATCCGGTCAGAGACCGCATCAGTCCGCTGTCAGCCCAAAGGCGCTCGACTTCGCTGGCCTCCGGCCGCAGGCGCTGGTCGTCGGTGACGATCTCCACCTCCCGGCCCATGAGCTCGATGATCGACCGGGCCGTGTCGCCGATCGACACCTCGAACTCGCTGCCGGCGTTGACGGTCCGGCCGATGGCGGCGTCGCACTCCGCCAGGGCCTCGAAAGCCCTGGCCGTGTCGCTGACGAAGGTGAAGTCCCGCGTCGGGTGCACGGCGCCCAGGCGGATCTCCGACGCGCCGGCGGCGATCTGGCTGATCACCGTCGGGATCACCGCCCGCGCCGACTGGCGGGGGCCATAGGTATTGAACGGCCGGATCACGGTCACCGGCGTCCCGAAGGCGGCGTGAAAGCTCAGCGCGATCTGGTCCGCCCCGATCTTGGAAGCTGAATAGGGCGACTGGCCCTGTAGCGGGTGCTCTTCGGTGATCGGCACGAAACGGGCGGTGCCGTAAACCTCGCTGGTTGAGGTATGGACGACCCGCTCGACGCCGAGATCCCGCGCCGCCTGGACTACGTTCAGGGTCCCGAGGACGTTGGTTTCCACATAGGTCTGGGGCGAATGATAGCTGTAGGGAATGGCGATCAGCGCGGCGAGGTGCAGCACCACATCGCAGTCCGTCATGGCGGTGCGAACGCCATGGGGATCGCGGATGTCGCCGGCGAAAACGTCAAGATCCTTGCGAACCGCGGGCGGGGCCTCGTCGAGCCAGCCCCAGGACCCCAGGCTGTTGTACTGGACGAAGGCGCGCACCTCGCAGCCGCGGGCGACCAGGCGCTCGGTCAGATGCGAGCCGATGAAACCATCGGCCCCGGTCACCAGTATCCGCTTGCCGTCCAGCTTCATCGTTTCGTTCCAGCGCCCATGGCTACAGGGTGATTAGCGCCCATTAACGAACCGAAAAAGGCCGCCGGAACAGCGGTGATCGCTGGGCTCACGTTGTCATCCGGCGACGCATGGTGTTGTTGAAGCCATGGTTTCCGGTCGCTTTCCGCATCGCTTGTTGAT
>JAEYOB010000614.1 GCA_023412175.1 Pseudomonadota bacterium
CGCCGGCCACCGCCTCGATCACCTCGGCGGTGGCGAGCATGCCGACCTTGACCGCGTCGGCGCCGATGTCCTCCATCACCACGCGCATCTGCTGCACGACGAAGGCCGGGTCGATCGGATACACGCCGTGGACGCCCAGCGTGTTCTGGGCCGTCAGCGCGGTGATCGCCGTCATGGCGTAGCCGTCCAGCGCGCTGACCGCCTTGATGTCCGCCTGGATCCCGGCGCCGCCGCCGGAGTCCGATCCGGCGATGATGAGGACGCGCCCCTTCATTCCGCCGTCTCGGCCTGGCGGGTGGCGGCGCGCTGGACGGCGGCGACGATGTCGCCCACCACCTGGTCGACCAGCCCGGCGTCGTCGCCTTCGGCCATCACGGGGATCAGCGGCTCGGTGCCGGATTTGCGGATCAGCAGGCGGCCGGCGCCGTTCAGGCGGTTCTCGCCCTCGCGGATCGCCTCCTTGACCTCGGCGGCCTCCAGCGGCGCCGAGCCGGCGGTGAAGCGCACGTTGGTCAGCTTCTGCGGCACCGGGTCAAACAGGCGGCACGCCTCGCTGGCCGGCTTGCCCGTCCCCTGGATGCAGGCCAGAACCTGAAGCGCGGCGATCAGCCCATCACCGGTGGTGGAATAGTCGGACAGCACGACGTGGCCGGACTGCTCGCCGCCGACGTTGAAGCCGTGGGTGCGCATGTGCTCGACCACGTAGCGGGCGCCGACCGGGGTGCGGACCAGATGCAGGCCGAACCCCTTCAGCGCGCGCTCCAGCCCCAGGTTGGACATGACGGTGGCGACGACGCCGCCGCCCGTCAGCCGCTGCTCGGCCGCCCAGGAGCGGGCGACGAGCCCCATCACCTGATCGCCGTCCACCACGCGCCCGCTTTCGTCCACCATGATCAGGCGGTCGGCGTCGCCATCCAGTGCGATGCCCAGGTGGGCACCCTCGGCCAGCACCGTGTCCTGCAGGAGCTTGGTCGCCGTGGCGCCGCAGCCCTTGTTGATGTTCAGGCCGTCCGGCTGCACGCCGATGGGGATCACGTCGGCGCCCAGCTCGTACAGAACCTTGGGTGCGACCTTGTAGGCGGCGCCGTGCGCGCAATCGACGACGATCTTCAGGCCGTCCAACCGCAGGCCGCGCGGGAAGGTGTTCTTGACGTACTCGATGTAGCGGCCGGTTGCGTCCTCCATGCGGCTGGCGCGGCCGAGGTCGGGCGAGCCGGCAAGATCCGGGGCGAAGGGCAGGTCCATGCGCGCCTCGATGGCGGCCTCGACCTCGTCCGACAGCTTGTAGCCGTCCGGCCCGAACAGCTTGATGCCGTTGTCCTGGTAGGGATTGTGCGAGGCGGAGATCATCACGCCCATGTCGGAGCGGTGCGAGCGCGTCAGCATCGCCACCGCCGGGGTCGGCAGCGGGCCGACCAGCACGACCTCCATTCCCATGGAGATGAAGCCGGCGGTCAGCGCCGGTTCCAGCAGATAGCCCGAGAGGCGCGTGTCCTTGCCGATCACCACGCGGTGGCGGTGGTCGCCCCGGCGGAACTGCAAGGCCGTCGCCATCGCCACGCGCAGCGCCGTTTCGGCGGTCATCGGCTCGGTGTTGGCGGTGCCGCGGATGCCGTCGGTGCCGAACAGTCGTCGCGTCATAATGAAAACCCTCGGGAATGCCCTGATGCCAGAAGCCGCACGCGTGCATGCGGAGCCCTCTTCTTCACTGCATCCGCGCCTTCGGTCAAGCGCCCTTCCGCACTGGCGCGAACGGGGTACATGCCGTCGGACCCGGCGCTTAAGGAGGAGCGGCGACGAGACGGCCCGCGTGCGGCGTTGTTCACGCCGTGAGCGCCACCATTCGCCGACCGAGGCTTCCCCGATGCAGCCGCAAACGACGACCGAGGACCGGAGCCTGCAAACCGATCCGGTGACCGGCATCCTGGAGGGCGCTCCCGGCGTCGGGCACGGCGCCACGAAGCTCTCAGCCCTGATGCTGGCGGCGCTCGGCATCGTCTACGGCGACATCGGCACCAGCCCGATCTACGCGCTGAAGGAATGCTTCGGCCACACGGTCGGCGTGCCGCTGACGCCGGCCAACGTGTTCGGCTTCCTGTCGCTGATCGCCTGGGCGCTGATCCTCGTGGTCACGGTGAAGTACGTGGTCTTCGTCATGCGGGCCGACAACCGCGGCGAGGGCGGCATCCTGGCGCTGACTGCGCTGGCGCTGCGCGGCGCCGAGGGCGGCGGATACCCGCGCATCGCGCTGCTGGGCCTGGGGGTGTTCGGCGCGGCGCTGTTCTTCGGCGACGGCATGATCACCCCGGCCATCTCCGTGCTGTCGGCCGTCGAGGGGCTGGAGGTGATGGCCCCCACGCTGGAGCACTTCGTGGTGCCGATCGCGATCGTCATCCTGGTCGGGCTGTTCATGATGCAGCGCGGCGGCACGGCGCGCGTCGGGCGGCTGTTCGGTCCGGTGATGGTGGTGTGGTTCCTGACGCTCGGGCTGCTCGGCGCCTGGCAGGTGGCGCAGGAGCCCGGTGTGTTGCGGGCGCTGTCGCCGGCCTACGCCCTCGCCTTCCTGTCGGAGAACGGCTGGCACGCCTTCCTCGGCCTGGGCACCGTGGTGTTGGCGATCACCGGGGCGGAGGCGCTGTACGCCGACATGGGGCACCTGGGCCGGCCTGCGATCCGCTACGCCTGGGTCGGCTTCGTGCTGCCGGCGCTGCTGCTGAACTATTTCGGCCAGGGGGCGCTGCTGATCCGCGACCCGGCGGCGCTGGAGCACCCGTTCTTCCGGCTGGTGCCGGAGTGGGGGCTGCTGCCGCTGCTGCTCCTGGCCACCGCCGCGACGATCATCGCCAGCCAGGCGATGATCTCCGGCGCCTTCTCCATGGCGCGCGAGGCGATCCAGATCGGCCTGATGCCGCGACAGGCGATCCGCCACACCTCGGAGCGCGAGATCGGCCAGATCTACATACCCAGGGTCAACTGGTTCCTGCTGGCGGCGGTGATTCTGCTGGTGGTCGGCTTCCAGTCGTCGAGCAACCTCGCCGCCGCCTACGGCATCG
The DNA here is from genome assembly GCA_023412175.1 of Pseudomonadota bacterium. Taxonomy (GTDB): domain Bacteria; phylum Pseudomonadota; class Alphaproteobacteria; order Azospirillales; family Azospirillaceae; genus Azospirillum. The sequence goes on from JAEYOB010000614.1 coordinate 3,054, forward strand.
CGGTGATGGGGACCATGACCTGCACCAGCCTGCTGTTCTTCGTGGTGGCCCGCACGCAGTGGCGCTGGCCGCTGGCGGCGGCGCTGGCGGCGGCGGGCCTGATGCTGTGCGTCGACCTGCCGTTCCTCGCCGCCAACCTGCTGAAGGTGCCGGAGGGCGGCTGGTTCCCGCTCCTGGCCGGGGCCGCGATGTTCTACCTGATGTGGGTCTGGCAGCAGGGCCGCCGGGTGGTGGTCAAGCGGCTGGCCGAGGCCGGCATGGACGTGGACGACTTCATCGCCTCGATCAGCCGCCGCGGGCCGCACCGGGTGCCCGGGACGGCGGTGTTCCTCACCTCCAACATCGGCCGGGTGCCGCACGCGCTGCTGCACAACCTGAAGCACAACATGGTGCTGCACGACCGGGTCATCCTGCTGACCGTGCTGACCCGCGACGTGCCGTGGGTGCGGCCGGAGCGGCGGGTCGAGGTGACCCCCCTCGGCCACAACTTCTTCCGGGTGGTGCTGCGCTACGGCTTCAAGGAGACGCCCAGGGTGCCCGAGGGGCTGGAGCAGTGTGAAAGCTCCGGACTGAACGTGGACCCGATGCGGACCTCGTACTTTCTGGGCCGCGAGACGCTGGTGGCGTCGGCGCACCCGGACATGTCCACGGTGGCCGAACGCGTGTTCATCCTGCTGTCGGCCAACGCCCTGTCGGCATCGGACTTCTTCGGCATCCCGCCAAACCGCGTGGTCGAGCTGGGCACGCAGATCGAGATCTGAAGACGCCCCCTCAGGCGCAGGCGGGCTCGGCGACGTGCCGCGCGTCGGCGTGCGGGATGCCGTTCTCCTGAAGCCACAGGCCGAACTTGCGGTCGGCCGACTGGATGTGCAGCATCAGCCAGTTCAGCATGAAGCGGCCGAGCACGTCGCGGATCTCCTCCTCGCTGGCGCTGCCGGAGGCGAGCCTGTGAACCTCGGCCTCCGCCATGTCGTGCATCATGCGATGCTCGTTGACGAAGGGATAGCCGGCGGACTGCATCAGGCCCTCTTCGTTGGTGAAGTGCTCCTCGGTGTAGAGCACCACCTCGGCCAGCATGGCGTACAGATCCGCTTCCGGCAAGCCACGGGTCTCGGCGTGGTTGAAGCGGTCGAGCAGGCGGATGAAGTGCCGGTGCTCCTCGTCGATCTGATCGACGCCGACGGCAAGCACCTCCGTCCATACGGTTGGCTGCTGGTCCATGGGACCTTCCCGCCCGCGGCTGACGCCGCAGACCCCCTGACTTTTGAATTAAAACCTTTGGATAGGATACGGATGGTAGTACCATTCTGCAAGCATTTTTGCCAAAATATAGTTTGATTTCAAATGATTCATCCTGGCGGGTGCAGCCCCTCCCACACGGCGCGCGCCTGCGCGGTTTCGGCGACATCGTGGACGCGCAGGATCTGGGCGCCCTGGCCGAACGATTCCAGCCCGGCGGCGAGGGAGCCGGCGACCCGGTCCTTGGGCATCTCGCCGCGCGACAGGCGGCCGATGAAGGCCTTGCGCGACACGCCGATCAGCACCGCGCACCCAAGGCTGTGGTACAGCGCCGTGTGCCGCAGGACCTGAAGGTTGTGCTCCACCGTCTTGCCGAAGCCGACGCCGGGATCGACGGCGATGCGCTCCAGCGGCAACCCGGCGGCAACGCAGGCCCCGACGCGCTCCTCCAGCCAGTCGAAGATGTCGAGTGCGGCGTCCTCGTAGCTGGGGTTCTGCTGCATGGTGCCGGGCTCGCCCTGCATGTGCATCAGAACCACCGGCGCCTGGGCGCTGGCGACCACCGCGAGGCTGTCGGCGTCGCCGGTCAGGCCGCTGATGTCGTTGACGATCCGCGCCCCGGCGCCGAGCGCCGCGCGCATGACCCGCGCGTGCCGGGTGTCCACCGAGACGCACACCCCCTTGGCGGCGAAGTGGCGGACGACAGGCAGCACGCGCGCCTCTTCCTCCTCGGGCGACACGGCGGCGGAGCCGGGCCGGGTGGACTCGCCGCCGATGTCGAGAATCTCCGCCCCCGCCTCCAGCAGCGCCTCGCCGTGCGCCAGCGCGGCGCCGCGGTCGAAGAAGTCGCCGCCGTCGGAGAAGCTGTCCGGCGTGAC
>JAEYOB010000592.1 GCA_023412175.1 Pseudomonadota bacterium
GAGGAAGCCTCCGCGGCAGCCGGGTCCGGTCACTGCACGCGGATCAGGACCTGCGCGCGGCGGTTCGACGGCTCGCGCACGTTGTTGGCGGTCTGGACCAGCGGGCTGGTCTCGCCCTTGCCCTCGATCGAGATCTGGCCGGCCGGAACGCCCTTGGCGATCAGCGCGCGCTTCACGGCGTCGGCGCGACGCACGGAGAGCTTCTGGTTGTAGGCCGGCTGGCCCGAGGTGTCGGTGTGGCCGATCACATGGATGCCGACGGCCCGCATCTGGCCGGCGGCGGCGGCGGCATCGCCAATGATCTTGTCGGAAACCGGGGTGATGTTGGCCTTGTCCCAGTCGAAGAACACCAGATACTCGGTCTGCGGCTGCTGGGCGACCGGAGCGGCCGGCGGAGCGGCAGCGGCGGCCGGCGTTACCGCCGGGGCGCCGAACGAGTAGCGCAGGCCGACCATGACGCTGTGGTTGCGGTACTGGCTCTCGGCGGAGGTAGCGAACGCCGTTTTGAACTTCGGGTCCTGGGTCGCGAAGTAACGGTAATCGGCGGTGATCGCCAGATTGTTGGTCACGTTGTAAGCCACACCAGCGATGCCCTGATAGGCGAACACCCAATCATCGTCCGACGCGTAGCGCAGCGACGACGCGGCGCCCGTGGGCGTGAAGTTCAGCTTTTGCGTCACGCGGGCAATGCCGGCGCCGACACCGATGTAGGGCGTGAAGGCTGTGCCGGTGTTGAAGTCGTACAGGACGTTGCCCATGAAGCCGAGCGAACGCGCCTTGCCGTCCCAGGTGCCGGCCGCGTCGTTGTCGCCCTTGACGTCGTTGCCCCAGCGGTAGTTGGCCTCCAGCTCGGCGCGGATGCCGAGGGCGGTGGCGTAACCGGCCGACAGCGAGCCCACCCAGCCGCTGTCGAAGTCCAGCTTGGTGTCAACCCCGGCGCCACCGTCCCGCAGCTTCGCATCGCGGGTCCAGTTCATACCGCCGGCGCCACCGACGTAGAAGCCCTCGCTGGCGGCCATGGCAGCGGTCGGCAGCATCAGAGCGATCGCGGTGCCGAGCAGAATCCCACGCATCATCATTTTATTGTTCCCTTACGATGCCGGCGTTGCCGGGCCGTGGAACAGCACCACCGGGAGAGCGTCAGGCAGCGGATGTCGCCGTTCCCCTGGGGGTGGCGCCGGCCGGCAACTCGCGTACCGGCGCCGACATGGCCCGCCGCGATCCGTCGGCGGTTGAAACGTCCGAGCGCTCAGATATCAGTTGTGCCGCGATGCGACAATCCCCCCGCCGGCAGGATGCATCGACATGTTGCATTTTTGCGTCACTTGGCGTAGGGCGCACCGCTCGCGCTTCAGGCACGAAAACCTTGTAAAGCCTCAGCTTTACCAGCGCCGAGCAAGTGAACTGTGCCCATTATACCACAATCGGACTACAGCGCCCGGATATGCGAGCGCACGACAAAAGAGTTGGCACGCATACGCGCCACCAGCTGCCATGACGGCCGATGGCGCGGTCATGCCTGGAGAGGTGCGCGACGCCTCAGGCTTCGCTGACCCATTCGAACTGGTGTGGATCGAGCAGGGCGACGACGGCCAGCGTCTTCAGCGTATGCGGGTCGTCGGCGCGCTTCATCTGGGCGTGTTGCGTGCCCATGCCGTCCTTGCGGATCGCCACCACTTCCCAGATCCCGCCACCGGGACCCAGCTTGCGGAACATCTGCCCTTCGACGATCTCGCGCTTCCTGCGCATACCCGTTCTCCACCACCCGTAGCCCGCCGAACCCGGGAGGGAGTCGCGCGGTGCCGCCCTCAGCCAGGACTGGCACCACCATTGAAGCACAAAATACCCCGGTCATGGCGAGTGTCCGTTATGCGACACGGCGCATAGGCCCCTCCTTGTAACCATACGGCAACAGCCGCCCCTCCGCGGCACCTCCGCAGCGCAGCAAAAAACTCCGATGCGGGTCTGGAACAGAACGGCCAAGGCGCGGTTCATTACGGCATGAAGACCGATTCTGATGTGCTTCTCTTCGCAACCCGCCTGGTCGATGAGATGGGCGAGGCCGCAATTCGCATCAGCCGGGTTCGCCTCGTCGAACTGACGGCCGCCAACAACCTCCGCGCAGCCGCGTTCTGGCGCGACGTGATGCGCACCTCCGAACGCCTGCTGGCCGAACGCCTGCTGGCCGAACGGCCCGCTATGGTGCCCGGCAGCAACGCGAGTCCGCCCATGCCCGAAAGCCTGGCGACCTAGCCGAACGCCACACGAAGAAAGGGCCCGGCGGTTTCCCGCCGGGCCCCTGAGGCCGTGTGCCTACGGCGCGGGTCTCTGCTTCGCTTCTTACTTCACCTGGGCGTACTTGCCGTCGGCGTTCCAGCGGTACCAGACGTACGCCGGAGTGGTCACGTCGCCCTTGGCGTCGAAACCGATGTTACCGATGACGGTGGAGAACTTCTCCTTCTGGAGCACCGGCGCGACCTTGGCGATGTCGGTCGAGTTCGCCTTGCGCACGGCGTCGGCCCAGATCTGCAGGGCGGCGTAAGTGTAGAGGGTGTAGCCCTCCGGCTCGTAGCCGGCCTTGCGGAACTTCTCGACCACCGCCTTGGCTTCCGTCATCTCGCGCGGATCCGGGCCGAAGGTCATCATGGTGCCCTCGCCGGCCGGGCCGGTGATCGACCAGTACTCGTTGGTGACCAGGGCGTCGCCCGAAACGATCGGAGCCTTCAGGCCCTGATCCTTCATCTGGCGGGCGATCAGGCCGGCCTCGGTGTGGTAGCCGCCGATGTAGACGACGTCGACCGCCTCCTGCTTCAGCTTCGACACCAGCGCCGAGTAGTCCTTTTCACCGGCGGTGTAGGCCTCGTAGACCTTCTCCTTCTGACCGGAGGCGTTCAGCGCCTTTTGCGTCTCGTCGGCAAGGCCCTTACCGTAGGCCGACTTGTCGTGCAGAATGGCGACGTTCTTGCCCTTGTACTTCTCGACGAGGTACTTGCCGGCGATGATGCCCTGCTGATCGTCACGGCCGCAGACGCGGAAGACGTTCTTGAAGCCCTGCTCGGTCAGCTTCGGGTTGGTCGAGGCCGGCGACATCTGCAGGACGCCTTCCTCGTTGTAGACCTGGCTGGCCGGGATCGACGAGCCCGAGCAGAAGTGGCCGGCCACGAACTTCACGCCGACCTTGGCGAGCTGGTTGGCGACGGCCACCGCCTGCTTCGGGTCACAGGCGTCGTCGCCCACTTCCAGCTTCAGCTTCTGGCCGAGCAGACCGCCGGCATCGTTGATGTCCTTGACGGCCATCTCCATGCCCTTCTTCATCTGCTCGCCGAAGGTGGCGTACTGGCCGGTGATGGGGCCCGCGGTAGCCACGGCGATGTCGGCCTTGGCCGAGGTAGCGCCCAGTGCGGTCGCCGCAACCGCGGCGAGGAGGATGTGCTTGTAGTTCATTGTTCTGTTCGCTCCCTGTTGTGAGTCACAACCTGAGCCCCGCTCGGGCCCGTGCTGCCGGCCTCGCTTTGTGCGGGGTCCGGCAGGATTTGGTTCTACTATAGTCTGTCCTGCCCGCGATGCGACACATCGCCTAAGGTAAGGGAAGGCCCGGTCCAGACCACCCAGGCGTACAGGTCGCGGCTCAGCCGACGATCCGCGCCCCCACCTTCTCGCGCCAGCCGAACGGGCCGGAACGGTCGTAAAGCCACGGGTACTGCGACACCATGCGGTGCGCCAGCGCCATGCGGTAGGACACCAGGGTGATCAGGGTGATCGCCGCCGTGTGCACGATGAACCCGGACAGCGACAGCAGCGGCCCGCCGAACAGCCCGAAGACCAGGAAGCGATCACCCAGCCCCATCAGGAGCGAATAGGCGAACACCATCCCCTGCGGCTTCCACCCCTCGGCCAGCGCCTGGCCGGTGAGGAAACCACAGCCGCCGAACAGCACCAGCGTGAGCCCGATGAACACCGGCAGCGATGAGCCGAGAACGCTTTCCATCAGTGTCCTCCTTCGAGGTAGGCGGCGCGCACTTCCTCGTTGGCCAGCAACTCGGCACCGGTGCCGGTCATGGTGATCCGGCCGGTCACCATGACGTACGCACGATGCGCCAGCTTCAACGCGTGGTAGGCGTTCTGCTCGACCATGAACACGGTCATCTTCTGTTCGCGGTTGATGTCCTTGATGACCTGGAAGATCTGCTTGACCACCAGTGGAGCAAGCCCCAGCGACGGCTCGTCGAGCAGCAGCAGCTTGGGCTGGCTCATCAGCGCGCGGCCGATGGCAAGCATCTGCTGCTCGCCGCCGGACATGGTCCCGGCACGTTGGTGCATGCGCTCCTTCAGGCGCGGGAACAGGTGGAAGACCCGTTCCAGCTCGGTGTCGAAGCTGCCCGGCGCGGCGGTGATGGAGCCCATCTGCAGGTTCTCCAGCACCGACATGCGCGGGAAGATCCGCCGCCCCTCCGGGCTCTGGGCGATGCCGCGCCGCACGATCTCGTAGGTCGGCAGCTTGGTGATCTCTTCACCCTGGAAGGAGATGCGCCCCTGGCGGGCCTGCGGCCGGCCGCACACGGTCATCAGCAGGGTGGACTTCCCGGCTCCGTTGGCGCCGATCAGCGTGACGATCTCGCCCTCGTTGATGTCGACGTCCACCCCTTTCAGCGCTTCGATGGCGCCGTAGTAGGTGTGCACACCCGATACCTTGAGCATGCTCATGCTCCCTCCTCGGCCCGGCGGGCAGCCTCGGGAAGATCCTGGGCGATCTCCGGCGGCAGTTCTTCGTGCTCCTCCTCGCCGAGGTAGGCGCGGATCACAGCCGGGTCGTTCTTCACCTCGTCCGGCGTGCCGTCCGCGATCTTCCGGCCGTAATCCAACACGACCACGTGGTCGGAAATGCTCATTACCACGCTCATGTCGTGCTCGATCAGCAGGACGCCGATCTTCTGCTCGTCCCGGATGAAGGTCAGCAGGTCGGCCAGTTCGCCCGACTCGCGCGGGTTGAGGCCGGCGGCCGGCTCGTCCAGGCACAGCAGCACCGGCTCGGTGCACATGGCCCGCGCGATCTCCAGCCGGCGCTGCGCGCCGTATGGCAGGTTGCCGGCTTCCCAGTCGGCGAACTCCAGAAGCTTGACGCGGTCCAGCCAGTACTTGGCGAGGTCCAGCGCTTCCTGCTCAGACTTGCGGTAGTTCGGCAGGCCCAGCAGGCCGGCGAAGGAGAACGCCGAGGCGCGCATCAGCTTGTTGTGCTGCGCCACCATCAGGTTCTCCAGCACCGACATGCCGCCGAACAGGCGGATGTTCTGGAAGGTGCGCGCCACCGAGGCCTGCTGCGAGATGCGGAAGCCCGGCATGCGCTCCAGCAGGAACTCCCCGCCGTCCTTCGGGTGGCGCAGCGCCAGCCGCCCCACCGTCGGCGTGTAGAAGCCGGTGATGCAGTTGAACAGCGTGGTCTTGCCGGCGCCGTTCGGGCCGATGATGGCGGTGATGTGCCGGTCCTCGGCGGCGAACGACACGTCGCTCACCGCGACCAGGCCGCCGAAGCGCATGGTCAGGTGCTCGACCGTGAGCAGAGGGGGGTTCATGGTCATTCCGTTCGTCGCGCCGCTCATCGGGAAGCACTCCCGCCGGCGATGCCTTCGCCGCCCGCCGCCGCGGTTCCGGCCGAAGGCGTCCCGCCGCCGCCGCCGCGCTTGTGCAGCAGGATGGTCGGGTCACGGTGCGCCAGCAGCCCGCGCGGCCGCCAGAGCATGATCACCACCATGCCCATGCCGAAGGTCAGCATGCGGTAGTCGGCCAGTTCGCGGAACATTTCCGGCAGGCCGATCACCACCAAGGTGGCGATGACGACCCCCATCTGGCTGCCCATGCCGCCCAGCACCACGATGGCGAGGATGATCGCCGATTCGATGAAGGTGAAGC
>JAEYOB010000593.1 GCA_023412175.1 Pseudomonadota bacterium
GTGGAGGAGATCGTCACCTCCCGATGCAGCATGTGCCATGCCGGAAGCCCGGTGTGGGAAGGAATCCACGAGGCCCCGCGCGGCGTCCGCCTGGACAGCACGGAAGCGATCCGCCGCCACGCAGAGCCGATCCGCCTGCAGGCGGGGTTGTCGTCGGCGATGCCGCCCGGCAACATCACGCAGATGACGCCGGAGGAACGCCGCATCCTCGCCGCCTGGACGCCATGAACACGGAGACCCTATGCCCGTCACCACCGCGATCCGCGGCCGCCTGCTGACCTTCACCGCCGAGCCCGCCGGGCTTGGCGATGCGCGCAGCTATCGGTACCTGCCCGACGGCATGCTGCGCGTCGAGGACGGCCACATCGCCGCCGTTGGTCCGGCCGACGAGGTGGCCCCGACGCTGCCGCCCGGCACGCCGGTGGAGCACCATCCCGACGCCCTGGTGATGCCCGGTTTCATCGACCCGCACATCCATTTTCCGCAGACGCAGGTGATCGCGTCGTACGGCACGCAGCTGCTGGACTGGCTGGAGAAGTACACCTTCATCGAGGAGCAGAAGTACGCCGACCCGGCCCACGCCGCCGCCAACGCGCGCTTCTTCCTGGACGAACTGCTGCGCAACGGCACCACGACCGCGGCAGTCTATTGCTCCGTGCACCCGCAGTCGGCGGACGCCTTCTTCGCCGAATCCGAGCGGCGCGGCACCGCCATGATCGCCGGCAAGGTGATGATGGACCGCAACGCGCCGGAGGCGCTGCGCGACACCGCGCAGTCCGGCTACGACGACGGCAAGGCTCTCATCGCCAAATGGCACGGTCGCGGCCGGCAGCTCTACGCCATCACGCCGCGCTTCGCCGTCACCTCCACCGACGAACAGCTGGAAGCGGCCGGCGCGCTGCTGCGCGAACACCCCGACTGCTACATGCAGACCCACCTGTCGGAGAATCTGGCGGAGATCGCCACGGTGCGCGCCCAGTTCCCGCAGGCCCGGCACTACACCGACGTCTACGACCGGCACGGTCTGCTGGGGCCGCGCTCGCTGTTCGGGCACTGCATCCATCTGGAGGAGGACGAGGTGCGGCGGCTGGCCGGGACCGCCTCGGTCGCTGTGTTCTGCCCGACCTCCAACCTGTTCATCGGCAGCGGCCTGTTCGACATGGCGCGGCTCAAGGGGCACGTGCCGGCGGTGCGCGTGGCGCTGGCGACGGATGTCGGCGGCGGCACCAGCTATTCCATGCTACGCACCGCCGCCGAGGCCTACAAGGTGCTCCAGTTGCAGGGCCAGAACCTGCCGGCGTTGACCGCCTTCCACACCATGACCCGCGGCAACGCCGAGGCGCTCGGCCTGCGCGGCTCGATTGGTTCGCTGGAACCGGGCTGCTGGGCGGATCTGGTGGTGCTCGACGCCCGCTCCACCCCGGCGATGGCGCACCGCATGGAGACCGTGCGCGGCGACCTGGAGGAGGAACTGTTCGTCCTCATGACGCTGGGCGACGACCGCGCGGTCAAGGCGACCTACGTGCAGGGGAAGCGGGCGTTCTGAGCCCGCCTCCCCCGCCCGTCACATCACGTCGCCACCGCGGTGCGCCCAGTGGGTGGAGCGCCACTCGATGACCGAGAAGGCGCCGTACATGGCGATGCCCATCACGGCGATGACCAGCAGGCCGGCGAACACCAGCGGCATGTTGAACTTGGAACTGGCCGACATCATCAGGTAGCCGACGCCCAGGTTCGACGCCACCGTCTCCGACATCACCGAACCGACGAAGGCCAGCGTCACCGCCACCTTCAGCGAGGCGAAGAAGAACGGCAGCGCCCGCGGAAAGCCGACCTTGCGCAGGATGTCCAGCCGGGTCGCCCCCAGCGAGCGCAGCACGTCGCGCAGTTCCGGTTCCAGCGTGGCAAGGCCGGTGGCGACATTCACCACGATCGGGAAGAAACTGATCAGGAAGGCGGTGATCACCGCCGGCACCGCGCCGATGCCGAACCACATCACCAGGATCGGCACCACCGCCACCTTGGGCACGCTGTTGAAGCCGATCAGCAGCGGGTTGGCCGCCCGGTAGACGGCGCGCGACGAACCCACCGCAACGCCCAGCAGCACCCCGAACACCACCGCCAGCGCGAAGCCGGCCAGCGTGGTCAGCAGCGTCTGCAAGGCGTGCATCCAGATGGCATCGCGGAACTGCCACGCCGCTGCGAAGCTCGCCGAGGGCGTCGGCAGGATGTATTCCGGAACGCGGAAGAGGCGGCAGGCCAGTTCCCACACCAGAAAGAGGCCGATGGCCGAAATGGCCGGCATGCCCTTGTCGGCCAGCGCCTTGAGCGTCGGGCTCATGCCGGCACCTTCCCGTCCATCGTTTCAGGGGCGGCGCGCACCGAGCTGATGTGGTCGCGCAGTTCGTGGACGAGATCGGTGAAGTCGCGGGTGAAGGTGGTCTCCAGCGTACGCGGGCGCGGCAGATCGTTGCGGCGCACATGCACGATGCGGCCCGGCCGCTTGCTCATGACGTAGATGGTGTCAGCGAGGTACGCCGCTTCGCGCAGGTCGTGCGTCACCAGGATCACGGTGAAGGGACGCTCCGTCCACAGGTCCTGGAGGATCGCCCACAGCTCCTCGCGGGTGAAGGCGTCCAGGGCGCCGAACGGCTCGTCCAGCATCAGCAGGTCCGGCTCGTGGATCAGCGCGCGGCACAGCGAGGTGCGCTGCTGCATCCCGCCGGAAAGCTGCCAGGGGAACTTGTCCTCGAAGCCGCCCAGGCCGACGCTCGCCAGCATGGCGCGGGCGCGCTCCTCGTACGCCGCGCGGTTGGAACGCAGCCGGCCGCGGTGCGGCTCGACGATCTCTAGCGGCAGCATCACGTTGTCCAGCGTCGTGCGCCAGGGCAGCAGCGTCGGGTTCTGGAAAGCCATGCCGACGATCTTCAGCGGCCCCGTCACCTCCGTCCCACCGACGACGACGGTGCCGGTCGACGGCGGCATCAACCCGGAAACGAGCTTGAGGAGGGAGGACTTTCCGCAGCCGCTGGGGCCGACGACGGCGATGAATTCCCCCTTGGCGATCTTCATCGTGGTTTCGGACAGGGCCAGCGTATCGCCGGCGCCGTAGCGCAGCGTCACCCGGTCGAGGTCCACAAAGGCCGCGGTCATTCCGTCCCTCCTCACTCACACTCTCTCTGCTCTCGGCCTTACGGGACCAGCTTGCGGTCCGCCGCGGCGGGCAGGAACGATGCGTCGAACACTTCCGCCGCCGCCGGCTTCCTGGTGAAGCCGAAAGCCAGCGCCACCTGATCGATGGCAGAGGCCAGACGCTCGGGCGTGACGCCGCCCATGCCGTTCACCTTCACGTCCGGGGTCAGCACGCACATGGCCAGGGCCATCTTCAGGCGGTCCAGTTCCAGCGCCGTGTCGATCAGCGGGTAGCGCTTCTTCAGCGCGGCGATGCCGGCCGCCGGGTCGGCGATGACGTCGCGCCAGCCCTTCACCACCGCGCGCTGGAAGCCCTTCAGCGCCTCGGGGTTCTCCGTGACCAGCTTCGGCGAGGGGATCAGCGCGTTGCCGTACAGCGTCAGCCCGGCATCGGCGTAGTTGAAGACGGTCAGGTCCTTCTCGGCGATGCCGATGGCCTTCAGGTTCAGGAGGCTGGTGAAATAGAAGCCGGAGATGGCGTCCACCTCGCCGCGCATCAGCATCGGCTCGCGCAGCGGCGGGTCCATGCTCTTCCACTGGGCGGAGTCGGCGGCGACGCCGATGGCCTTGGCGTAGGCCGGAAACAGCTTGCGCGGCGCATCGAACACCGGGGCGCCCAGCGTCTTGCCGGCGAGGTCGGCGGGCTTGGCGATGCCGCTCTTCTTCAGGGAGAAGATCGAGAAGGGCGGCACGTCGTAGACGATGAAGGTGGCCTTCATCGCCTTGTCGGGGTTCTTGTCGTTGAACTCCATCATGGAGTTGATATCGGCCATGCCGATGTCGTAGGCGCCGCTGGCGACGCGGGTCACCGCACCGGCCGAGCCGTTGCCGCTGTCGATGGTGACGTCCAGCCCCTCGGCCGCGAAGTACCCCTTGTCGGCAGCGACCAGGAACGCCGCGGCCGGCCCTTCGAACTTCCAGTCGAGCGTGAACTTGATGGGGGTGCCCGCGTCGGCGGCGCCGGCGGTCAGCGCCATGCCGGCGGCAAGGCCGACACCGGCCAGCATCGTGCGGAACGTCTCAAAGACCATCACTCAGTCTCCTCATGATTGGGCAAGCGGTGGGACGTCCTCACCGTGCGGAATGGGAACGACCTTCAAGCACAGCCCGGGCCAGCGCCGATCCTGGAGACCTCCGGCGGGCCGGCCAACGCACGGACATCCCACATCCGCTTGGGGCGGAACGGGATTTCGGCCTCGGCCCGGCGGTTGAAGCGGTCCCGGCCCTTCCGGTGTCGATCGGGCCGGTGCCCTCGAACGGCATCGGTGCGCCGGTCGCGGCGATGGGGATGGTCCAGATGGCGAACAGCATCACGACGTTTTGGAACGTGACATGGCGGCGGATGAAGCCGTTGCGGTTCCATTCCTTGTCGACGAGGGTCGCCACATTCCACAGACCGGGGATGCCGGGACCTTCTTCGACATTGTTTGCGCTCTCCGTTGCTGAGAAGGCCGTTGCCCCTTCCCGACTGTGCGGGCATCCCTCTGCACCGGCCGTGCCAGCCCCTGGGGATCGGAACCTTTCCTTTTTTGATCAGAAGCTTGAGAGGCTTCGCCGGGCATCGCCCGCAGTGTACAGGCGCATTTGACAAGCATGCGCTTCGCCCGAATGCACACACCATGGGAGATTGCCTATATTTTGCACAAACACCCTGATCGACCGCGGTCAGGCGGTGGCGAGGACCGCGCTGCCCAAAACAAAAAAGGGGCCGCGGTACACCGCGGCCCCCAGTATGTTGCTATGGGTCTTTTTTAACGGCGCATGATCCAGTCGACCGAGAACTGGTCGCTGCGCACTCCCTGCAGCGTGACATCGTCATCGGAACTGAAGACGATGACCGCATTGCCGGCAGCGTCGGCCTGGACGGAGAAGCTCATGTCTCCGCTCAGAACGAGCCTGTCGCCGCCAGCCGCGTTGAAGTCGGCAATCGCGTCATGACCGCTGCCCGGCGCGAAGCAGAACAGGTCGGCGCCATCGCCGCCGGTCAGCGTGTCGTTGCCGCGATCTCCCCAGAGTTCATCATCCCCCAGGTCCCCGAACAGCTGGTCGTTGTCCTGGCCGCCGCGCACCGTGTCGTTGCCCTGACCGCCGTGCACGGTGTCGTTGCCCAGGTTGCCGTTGAGGAGATCGTCCCCCAGGTTGCCGTTGAGGAAGTCCTCGGCCTTGCCGCCGAAGATCGTGTCGGCATCCTTGCCACCGAAGAGCGTGTCGCTTCCGGCGTTGCCATACAGCATGTCGGCACCGGCATTTCCGTACAGCGCGTCGTTGCCGCCGCCCGCGACGGCCGTGTCGTTGCCGCCCCCCATGGACAGCGTCTGGTCGCCGCCGTCACCGGCGATGATGCCGCTGCCGTCGTCGCCGTTCGCCTGGGCATCGCCGATGATCGCGGCGTAGCTCACGCCGTTGATCTGAAGCGTGCTGCCCGTGGCAAGCCCGCGCCCGTCGACGACCAGCACTTCATTCTCGCCACCGCCGGACATGGTGATGGTGTTGTCCGAAGCGGCAGCGCTCGGCGCTGTCGGCTTCACGATGCGAAGCGTAAGCATCCCATCCGCCGGCAGCCGGCCGAGCAGTTCGCTCAGCCCGGACCGCAGCGCATCCTGGTCCCCGCCTTCCGGTGAAAGCTGCGACAGGAGCGATTCCAGCGCTTGGCTGGCATCCGCCAGGGGCACCTGAATGATGTCAGGATTTGCCCCACCGTTGGAGGGAGGCGTGCCGCCACCGGTGTTGCCCGTGCCACCGCCAGGATTGCTGCCCGGATTACCACCCGGATTGCTACCGGGGTCTCCGCCAGGGTTGCCGCCCGGATCGCCACCAGGGTCTCCACCGGGATTGCCGCCCGGATCGCCACCCGGATCACCGCCGGGGTTGCCACCCGGATCGCCGCCCGGCGTGGAGTCGGCGAAGATGAAGTTGGCGGCAGTGAGATCCGCCCTGCGCACGCCGGCCAGGGTTATGGTGTCGCCCGGGCCCAGGTTCAGGTAGGTGCCGGCGTCATCTTCCTCAGCCGTTGCAAGAACGGCGGCGGCGCTGCTGATGCCGTCGTACCCCCGCAGATCCACCAGATCGCCGGAGGAGCCGGTCTGGAAGCCGTCGATGTAATCGTAGCCGTTCCCCGGATTGATCACGAAGACGTCCGAGCCGCCTCCGCCCGCCATGTAATCGTTGCCGCCATTGCCGACGATGGTGTCAGCGCCATCGCCACCGATCAGCACGTCACGCTCCGCAGTGCCGACGATCAGCTGGCCGGCGGTGCCGGGGTTGCCGCCCGGGTTGCCACCCGGATCGCCGCCGGGGTTGCCGCCCGGATCGCCGCCCGGATTCCCACCGGGGTCACCGCCCGGATCGCCGCCGGGCGACGTGCCCTGGCCGAGGGTGATCGAGGTGCCGCTCACCTGGATCTCGGCGGCGGCGAAAGTGCCTTCCAAGGTGAGTGAGACATCCGCGCCGGCCACGCTGTCCATGCCGATGTGCAGCACGGTGTTGCCGTTCACCACTTCGGCCTGCACCTGCCCGGCGGTCACGGCGCTGCCATCGCCGCTGCCGACGGTGCCGGTCATGGCCGCACCGACAACACGGAACGCGTCGCCCTGCTGCGCGCCGGTGACGAGCTCGAAGCCGTTGGCCTGATCCGCCGTCATGGTGACGGTGTGGCGCCGGGTGCCGGTGAGCGCGAGACGTTCGACGCTGTCCAGCGTCATGCCGGAGAGATCGATCGCAGGCGTCGCCGGCTTCATTTTACTGCTGTTCTCAAGGAACGGCTCGTCGTTGGACGAGAGCTCCAGCGTGTCGGTGCCGGCGCCGCCCTCGAAGGTCACCGTGTTGGCTTCCAACTGGTTGACGACGATGTAACGGTCGTTGCCAGCCCCGCCCTCGATGCGGTCGGACTGCGGTTCCGGATAGCCGTTGTCCACGACCTCGCCGCCATGGAACACGTCGTCGCCGTCACCGCCGATCATGGTGTCGGCGCCCCAGTCGCCGTACATCACGTCGGCGCCGTCGCCGCCTTCGATGAGGTCGTTGCCGCTGCCGCCCACGATGGTGTCGGCACCGGCCTCGCCCAGGAGATGGTCGTTGTCCGCACGGCCGAAGATCTCGTCGTTCCCGTCACCGCCGTAGACGGTATCGTCGCCCTCGCCGGACTCCAGGCGGTCATTGCCACCATAGCCGTATTCGACATCGTTGCCGCCATGCCCCCAGAACCAGTCGTGGTCCTCGGTTCCCCGCATCGTGTCGTTGCCGGAACCGCCGACATAGACTTCGATGCTGGAGTACGTGTCGCCGGCGGCGTAGCCGGTGTTGTTTTCCGGATTCAGCAGGTCGATGAGGATGCCGGTGTCGGCGTTCGAATAGTCGGCGTGGTCCTCGCCGTCCCCACCGTCGAGAAAATCCGCGGCCGGACCGGCAAGCAGCACGTCGTTGCCACCACCGCCGATCAGCGTGTCGCCCTCGGCCCCAGCGGTCAGCGTGTCGGCGTCGGGAGTGCCGGTCACGGTCGCCAGCAGGTGCGGCCACGCCTCGTGCCCGACAAACGGCGAGGCCGTATGGAGGGGGGCAGTGGCGGTGTCGAGCGCCCACGTGCCGCCGCGCGCCTCATTTCCGACGGGCAGGGACGACGCGGCGACGCGCGCACCGGTCGCCGAGGCCAGACGATCAAGGAACTGGCGCCCGACCTCACCATCCGCCACGCGGCAGGCATGGATCAGGATTTCAGTTCCCGAGGACTGCGGCCAATGGCGATCGACCAACGAACCGGCGTCGATCGGCTGCGCACCGATAAGCACGCGCCCCGGCTCCCCGTGCGCCAGGATATGGATGGCTTTCGGAGTCTCGGAAAGCGCATTGGCAAGCATTGCGTGCGCATCCTGAGCCCCGGAAACCGTGACGATGCGAATGCCAGATCTGCGACGATCCAGAAGGAACGGAATATCTTCTATCCCGGCGCCAACAAACAAGATCTCGGTCACCTTGTTTTCCTCCATCAAGGCGCAACTGCAAAAATATTTGCAGAAACGCACAAATATAAAATGGCGCTAGCCATTCAATTGACCCAAGCAAACCCAATGTCAGCGCCAAACAGCAATCTCTCAACCAATATTGCGGGATAACACCTTGGTCGAATGGGCAAAAACAAAACGATATTTATGGATGGAATTAGCTTTGATTGGTAGCACCTCACCTTCTCAAAAGGAGATCGGGGAAAACACCAACCACCTCAAAGCGGCTTTTAGAATTATTATTTTGGAGAATGCATGCGGCGAAGGGATGGGATGGGCGCAACGGTGTACGCCCGGCCGGCGCAGCGGCGCACGGAGGCTGAGATTGCCCATCGCTGGCAGGTAGCGGGAAGGGGGGTGGCGATGCCCACCCGTCCGGCAGGACCGCAACATTCGGGGATCACGCCGGAGGTTGGCGTACCCCAGCCGGATCATCCCACGGAAAACGTATCAAATGAAGGCACCAGGTCCGGCCGGGACAAGCGCGCGCACCACCCGGCCGAAGCCCCACCGTTGCGTGGAAAGGCCGCAAAAAGGGGTAGGCTCTTTCGCCTGCCCCTATCTCACAGGGAGGGGAACCTCAAAGAATGGCTCCTTCAAACCAGTGGCGCCCCTGACGGTCCTCCACTTCGATGACCCAGACATCCGGGTCGTACTTCACTTGGCGGGCGACATAGCCGTCTGCGGTGGCCTCGTCCACGGGTTCAGCCCCGGTTGCCCGCGACCAGACCAGTCGCTCGTCGCGGCGAACCTGGGTCAGCACGAAGAAACGGCCGTCGAGAAGGCTGACCTTCAGCAGGACCGTGCCGCGTGAACGGTCGCCCTTGCGCAGCACCATCATGGGAACCCCCTGGACGGCGGCGGCGCGAATGTGCCCCATCACCCAGAGGTCCGTCGAAATCCGGTCGTCCATGGTCTCTCCACACGGGGGCAATCCGCGGACACGGGCGGCCCGCCGGAGATGCCGGTTTCCATGATCGGCGCCTGCAACGCTCCCCACCATGCCCGGCCATCCCGCGCATGAAGCCCGATTGCCTGGCTTTCAGCAAGCGGACAGCGCATTAACCTGCAGGTTAGGACTTTCCGGAGTAATCTGCCCCATACCCATACGCGCAATGCGCGACAATCCGGAAGGTGCGACATGGCAACGGTCTCGGTCACGGCAAAGGATCTCAAGAACCTGACGGCGGGCGCCGGATCCGATACGCTCACCGTGCTGTCCGGGCTGGTCGACACCTCCGCGCTTTCCAAGGTTACCGGCTACTCGACGATCCAGATCAACACGAACGCCGCCCACATCGTATCGCTGCCGGAAACCATCCTGAGCCCTCCGGGCACGGTGACCCTGTCGACCTCCAGCACCATCGGCGTGTCGATCACCGGCGCCGCGCTGGCGGGCTCGGGCAACAGGCTCAACATCACGAGCTTTTCAGGCGACGACAGCATCATCGGGTCGCCCAGCGACGACACCATTTTGAGCGGAGCCGGCCGGGATCGCCTCGAGGGTGGTCCGGGCGCCGGCAACGACAGCATCGATGGCGGGGCCGACCGGGATTGGCTCGCGGGCGGCAGCGGCAACGATACCCTCCTCG
>JAEYOB010000787.1 GCA_023412175.1 Pseudomonadota bacterium
GCTGTCGGCCGGCGGCCACCACATGGTGACCCTGCCGATCCTGCGCGGCCTGTCGGACGGAACGCCGCTCGGGCTGGTTCACTTCGACGCCCACTCCGACACCACCGACAGCTATTTCGGCGGCACCAAGCTGACGCACGGCACGCCGTTCCGCCGCGCCATCGAGGAGGGGCTGCTCGACCCGAAGCGGATGATCCAGGTGGGCATCCGCGGCTCGATGTTCGACCTGCACGACCTGGACTTTGCGCGCGATGCCGGCGTCCGGATCATGTTCATCGAGGAGGCGTTCGACCTGGGGCCGGCCGGCGTGGTCGCCGAGATCCGCCGCGTGGTCGGCGACGCGCCGTGCTACCTCACCTTCGACATCGACTGCCTGGATCCGGCCTTCGCGCCTGGCACCGGCACGCCGGAAATCGGCGGCTTCACCACCGCCCAGGCGCAGCAGATGCTGCGCGGGCTCCGCGGCCTCAACTACGTCGGCGGCGATGTGGTAGAGGTGGCGCCGCCCTTCGACCCCAGCGGCACCACGGCGCTGGTCGGTGCAACCATGATGTTCGAGATCCTCTGCCTGCTGGCCGAGGCCGTGGGACAGCGCAAAGGGAGAGCGTGAGAGTGAACCCGTACGTTTCCGCCGTCGAGGCGCCGCCCATCGCCGAGGCGTGGCGGTGGGTGCAAGGCCGGGAGTTTCCGGCCGACAAGCCGCTGATCGACCTCTGCCAGGCGGTGCCGGGCTACGCGCCGGCCGAGGAGCTGCGTGCCTATCTGGCCCGGCAGGTCGATGCCTACGACACCGCCCGCTACACGCCCATCCCCGGCTTGCCGGCGCTGCACATGGCGCTGGCGGCGCGCATGACCGAGTTGTACGGCGGGCCCGTGCGGGCGCAGGAGGTGCTGGTCACCGCCGGCTGCAACCAAGCCTTCGTCGTTGCGGTGATGACGCTGGCAAAGCCCGGCGACAACGTCATCCTGCCGGTGCCTTGGTACTTCAACCACAAGATGACGCTGGACATGCTGGGGATCGAGGCACGGCCGCTGCCCTGCCGGCCCGAGCGCGGCCTCGTGCCCGATCCCGCGGACGCCGAAGGGCTGATCGACGAGCGCACCAGGGCGTTGGTGCTGATCACCCCGAACAACCCGACCGGCGCCATCACCCCGCCGGAGACCGTGGCGGCGTTCCACGATCTGTGCGCGGCGAGGGGAATCCATTTCCTGCTGGACGAGACCTACCGCGATTTTCCGAGCGGCGGGGACGCTCCGCACGGCCTGTTCCGGCGTCCGGACTGGGGCCGCACCCTGGTGCACCTTTACAGCTTCTCCAAGGTGTTCAGCCTTGCCGGCTACCGGGTGGGGGCCATCGTCGCCGACCCGGAGTTTCTGGCGCAGGCGGTCAAGGTGCTGGACTGCCTCGCCATCTGCGCGCCGCACATCGGGCAAAAGGCGGCGATCTACGGGCTGGAGCACCTGTCCGGCTGGGTGGCGGAACGGCGGGCCGACATCGCCGCGCGGGTGGCGGCGTTCCAAGAGGCCATGGGCGACGGCCGCACGGGTTACCGGATCGCCAGCATCGGCGCCTACTTCGCCTTCGTGCGGCACCCGTTCGAAGGGCGGCCGGCGATGGAGGTGGCGCGGGAACTGGCCGACCGGCACAACATCCTCTGTCTGCCTGGCCCGATGTTCGGACCCGGCCAGGATGCTTACCTGCGGTTTGCCTTCGCGAACGTGGATGCCGCGATGATGCCTGAGATTGCGCGCCGCCTAGCGATCAAGGAGTAGAACTCGGAAGGGAATTCTAAGGACTCGATTGGCGTTCTTGATATCCGTCAAGAACGCCATGCGCGTCGAATATGGCAGGTATTTCCGCCTCTTCTTCTCTTCATGGTGAGGTAAATTGACGCAGTCAATTCCTTATTTTTGAAGTGGAGATTGGTCGTGACGGATCAAGCCATCGGCGCGCACGAGTCCATGATTCCCGAGCGTGTCGTGGACGACAGCGTTCATGCGGAGCATCGCAGCGAGACGCCCCTGACGTTCCTCGGGTTGCTGCTCCTGCTGATCGTGCCGCTGGGGATCATTTTCCATCCGGCATGGCTGGCCCAACTGGCCGTGGCCGGCACCGTGGTTGCAGGAACCCTTATCGTGAGGCTGACCTTTCAGCCCAAGGCCTGACAGCAGAAAGGGCCCGCCTCGCGGCGGGCCCTTTTTTTCATCAAGACGTCGGAGTATCAGCGGATCAGGTGCGTGACGACGTTGGCGCCGGCGGCGGAGAGGTTGTCGGCCGTTTCACGATAATCCATGGCGCCGGAGAAACCGCCGGCAGCGCGGACCTGTTCGATCCAGTTCTGCGAGGCACCCAGCGCCACAAGGCGGTTGACCATCACCGTCGTGGTGCGCAGCGTCATCCGTCCGTCCTCGGCCATGCGCGGGGCATGCACCATGAACTCCGCCGATGGGGCGGCGTAGCGGGGATAGCCGGCCAGGAAGACGCCGACGCACATGCTCTCGCATGCCTCGCCGCCGCGCACGCGGGTGGCGATGGGGCGACCCTTCTCGCGTTCGGCGAGGATCAGGTCGATCATGCGGTAGCCGGCCGAGGTGAAGCCGCCGGGGCTTGCCAGTTCGACCACCATCGGCAGCGAACGGGGCAGGGTCTGCATGACCTCGCCTAAGCGTTGCTCGACACCCTTGGTGATGATTCCGTCGATGCGCAGCACCGCTGCGCCGTCGGATACCGACTGGGTGAGGGAAGCGTCCGGCAGGGACGGCACGCCGGCGCGGGACACCGCTGCGGTGTCGGCGCTCGCGGACCCGGCGAGGGCCACGGTCAGCAGTGCGGTCAGAGCGGTCATTCGAGCAGCGGCGCGAGCCAACATCCCATCCTCCTTGCGACGGGGGGACATTGGCCGCGAAAGCTTTACGGGATGGTTAACGGACGCCCTACCCGGAAGAGGTAGGTTGCTGGATTGCGATCCGTACCGAAACAATACGCTGATGAAGTCCACTGCAGATATAGGAATTGGAAACCAAGCGACGGAAACACATGCGTGTTGTTTCGTCGTTCCTTCGCGCTGCGGAACGACTTGGGTTTACCGTAAGCGATGGTTAACGCATTTCGCAAGACCGAATTGTTGCGGTGCAGCGAAGTCCGGTGGCCGGGGTGTGGGCCTTGCAGGGGCGGGTGTGCTCGTTCATCATCGTGAAAAAACAAGCTCGAAATCAGGGAAGAGACGCCCAGCGATGCCCGTAGCAAAAGTCGCTCCGCCTGCGCCGGTTGCGGCGTCGGCGCCTGCGCTGTCGATCGACGGCGTGACGTGTTCGTTCGCCTCCGCGCACGAGAAGGGAGCGGTCTACACCGCCGTGCGCGACGTCCGCTTCACCGTCGAGGCCGGGGAGTTCGTCTCCATCGTCGGTCCGACGGGCAGCGGCAAATCCACCATCCTGAACGTCATCGCCGGACTGCTGACCCCAAGCGCCGGACGCGCTCTGGTGTTCGGCGAGCCGCTGGAGGGCGTCAATCGCCACGCCGGCTACATGTTCCAGGCCGATGCGCTGATGCCCTGGAAGTCGGCCCTGGACAACGTGGCGGCGGGGCTGGAGTTCCGCGGCGTGCCGCGGGGCGAGGCGCGCGAGCGGGCGCGGCCCTGGCTGACGCGCGTCGGGCTGGATCGCTTCGGCGAGCGGTTCCCGCACCAGCTCTCCGGCGGCATGCGCAAGCGTGTGGCGCTGGCGCAGACGCTGATCGTCGATCCGAAGATCATCCTGATGGACGAGCCGTTCTCGGCGCTCGACGTGCAGACCCGCCAGCTGATGGAGAACGAGCTGCTCGACCTGTGGTCGGCGGACCGCAAGTCGGTGGTGTTCATCACCCACGACCTGGAGGAGGCGATCGCGCTGTCCGACCGGGTGCTGGTGCTGTCCGCCGGACCCGCCGCACGTCTGATCGGCGAGTACCGCATCGACATCGACCGTCCCCGTGACGTGGCCGACATCCGCATGACCCCGCGTTTCCTGGACCTCCACCGCGAGATCTGGTCCCAGCTCCGTGACGAGGTGCTGAAGGGCTACGCGCAAACCAAGCTGCAATAGGGGCACGGACCCGCATGGCCGCCACGACCAGAACCAAACGCCTGCCCGGCCGCCCGGTGATCCTGCTGATGCAGGTCTTCGTGCTGATCGGCTTCTTCCTGCTGTGGCACGTGCTGACGGCCACCAACATCATAAGCCCGTTCTTCTTCGGCACGCCGCTGGCGGTGCTGGAGCGCACCTGGAAGGACTTCGCCTCGGGGGTGATCTGGTACCACCTGGGCATCACGCTGCTGGAGACCATGCTGGCCTTCGTCATCGGCACGGTGGCGGGGATCGTCTTCGGCTTCTGGTTCGCCCGCGCGCCGCTCGTTTCGGCGGTCTTCGACCCTTACATCAAGGCGGTCAACGCGCTGCCCCGCGTGGTGCTGGCGCCGATCTTCATGCTGTGGCTGGGGCTGGGCATCTGGTCCAAGGTGGCGCTGGGCGTCACGCTGGTCTTCTTCATCGTCTTCTTCAACGTCTACCAGGGCGTGAAGGAGGTGAGCCCGGTGGTGCTCGCCAACGCCCGCATGCTGGGCGCCAACTCGCGCGACCTGCTGCGGCACGTCTACCTACCCTCGGCGCTGGCCTGGGTGTTCTCCTCGCTGCACACGGCGGTGGGGTTCGCCATGGTCGGGGCGGTGGTGGGCGAGTATCTGGGCTCCGCCGCCGGCCTCGGCTATCGCATCCATCAGGCGGAAGGCGTGTTCGACACGGTCGGTGTGTTCTCCGGCATGCTGGTGCTGACCATCTTCGTCGTCGCCATAGACGCGGCGGTCACGCTGATCGAGAAGCGCCTGCTGCACTGGCGCCCGCAGGAGGCGCACACGACGGGCGCCCAGGGATAGGGACCGACAAGAAAGGGAGGAAAGGAATGCGTTTCGCTACCATGCTCGCCGCCGCGGCGGTCGGACTGCTGCTGGGGGCGGGCAACGCCGTGGCCCAGCAACTGGAGAAGAAGGACCTGAAGTTGGCGGTGGGCGGCAAGCCGCTACTCTACTACCTGCCGCTGACGCTGGCGGAACGCCTCGGCTACTTCAAGGAAGCCGGGCTGAACATCGAGATCAGCGACTTCGGCGGCGGCGCCAAGAGCCTGCAGGCGCTGATCGGCGGTTCGGCCGATCTGGTGACCGGCGCCTTCGACCACACCATCCAGATGCAGGCGAAGAACCAGCCCATCGTCGCCGTGGTCGAGCTGGGCCGCTTCCCCGGCATCGTGCTGGCCGCGGTGAAGAAGTCCGGCGAGATCAAGAGCGTCAAGGATCTCAAGGGCAAGAAGATCGGCGTGACGGCGCCGGGCTCCTCCACCAACTTCATGGTCAACTATCTTCTGACGCAGAACGGCATGAAACCGGAGGACGTGTCGTTCATCGGCGTCGGCGGCGGTCCGAGCGCGGTGGCGGCGGTGAAGCGCGGCGACATCGACGCGCTCTCCAACCTGGATCCGGTCATCAGCCAGTTGGAGAACGACGGCGACCTCTCCGTGATCGCCGACACCCGCACGCTGGAGGGCACCAAGGCGGTCTATGGCGGCCAGTATCCGGCGGCGGTGCTGTACATGAAGCCGGACTTCATCCAGCAGAACCCCAACACCACCCAGGCGCTGGTCAACGTCTTCGTCAAGACGCTGAAGTGGCTGGACAAGGCGAGCCCGGACGACGTGGTCAAGGTGCTGCCGGAGGAGTATTTCCTCGGCAACAAGGACCTCTACAAGTCGGCCTTCGTGCGTTCGAAGCCGACCTACTCGCCGGACGGCCGTTTCACCCGCGAGGGCGCCGAGGTCGCGTACAAGGTGCTGAAGGCTTTCGACCCTGCGGTGGCCAGTGCGCCCATCGACGTCAGCAAGGCCTACACGGATGCGTTCGTCGAGAAGGCGCAGACGCTGGTGAAGTGAAGCGTTGACGCCCTCACAATCCGCTGGCGATCCGCGTGGCCGGATGGCATGGATAGGCCCATGCAACGGCCCGATCTCGACATCTCCTGGTTGCGCGGATTCCTCGCGGTGGTGGATACCGGTTCCATCGCCGCGGCCGCGAAGGACCTTTCCCTCTCCGAGGAGGAGGTGACGCGGCGCCTCCGCCGGATCGAGGAGGGCCTCGGCCGGCCACTGTTCGTCTATGGTACGGCGGGGTTGAAGCTCACGCCGGACGGCGGGAGGCTGCTGGACAACGCGCGTCGTTTGGTGTCGCTGCACGACGACGCGGTGGACTGCGTCACCGGATCCGGAAGCGCCGAACCGGCCTGTCCCGGCATGGCCGGCCCCGCATCGGACCCGTGCGAGGCGGTGCGGATGCGCGAACTGCTGGCCGACGCCATCGGCTGCGTCAGCGAAGGCTTCGTGCTGTTCGACGACCAGGGTCGCCTCGTCCTCTGTAACGAGCGCTACCGCGGCGCCTACCCGCTGCTGGCCGACCTGCTGCGTCCCGGCGTCCGCTTTGCCGAGTTGCTGCGCAAGGCAATGGAGCGCGGCGGTGCCGGCCGGAATGTGGACGACCCTTCGGGCTGGATCGCCGAGCGGCTTGTGCGCCACACCCGCGGCGGCCAGCCCTCGGACCATTGTCTCGCCGACGGCCGCTGGTACCGGATCTCCGAGCATGGCACGCGCTCCGGTGGCGTGGTCAAGGTCCTCACCGACATCACCGAACTGAAGCGCCACGAGGAGGCGCTGGCGGACAGCGAAGCGCGCTACCGTCGGCTGGTGGAGATGGCGCCCTACGGCATCGTGGTGTGGGACGGCGGGCGCGTGCTGTTCGCCAACCATGCCGCCGCGCGCATTCTCGGCACCGACGACGAGGCCGCCATGGCCGGCGTCCCGCTGGTGGAGGGCGGCGATCGGCTGTTCGCGTGCCTGCCCTCACCGGGATTCGCTGAGGCGCCGGACGGCCCGGTCGAGGCACATGTGCTTGCTCCCGACGGTACCACCCGCCGCGACCTGGAGGTCGGCGTGCACGCCTTCGAGGTGGCCGGGATTCCGGCGTGGTTCCTCGTCCTCAACGACGTCACCCAACGCAAGCAGGCGGAACGCGCGCTGCACCAGGCCCAGAAGATGCAGGCCATCGGCCAACTCGCCGGCGGCATCGCGCACGAGTTCAACAACATGCTGACGGCCATCGGCGGCTTCGCGTTGATGGCGCGCCGCGCGCCGGCCGACCGCGAGCGCGTCGCGCAGTGCCTGACCGAGATCGTCAAGGCCACCGACCGCGCCGCCGGCCTGACCGGCCAGTTGCTCAGCTTCGGCCGCGCCGGCCGGCCGGAAGCGGCCAAGCCCGTGCGCGTTGCCAGCCAGTTGGACGATCTGCGCCGGTTCCTGCGCCCGATCCTCGGCGAGCGCTATGAGGTGCAGGTGGAGGTGCGAGACCCCGACGCCGTGGTGCTGATCGAGCCGGCGCTGCTGCACCAGACGCTGGTCAACCTTGCCATCAACGGACGCGACGCCATGCCGTGTGGCGGCCGCATCGTGGTGACGGTGGACCGGGTGACCGCGGACGCCGGTTTCCTGGCGCGCCAAGCCGATCTGGCGCCGGGGCCGTACGTGACCATATCCGTGCGCGACACCGGCCTGGGCATCGCGCCGGACCTGCTGGACCGCATCTTCGAGCCGATCTTCACCACCAAGGAGCCGGGGGAGGGCACGGGGCTCGGTCTGTCGCTGGTCTACTCCACGGTGACGCGTGCCGGCGGCGCGGTTGAGGTTGAGTCCGAACCTGGGCAGGGCGCCGCCTTCACCCTGTGGCTGCCCGCCGAGGGGGCCTCGGCCGCACCCGTCGATTCCCTCGACCTCGACGCCGAGGATGCCGACGAGGGGCTGTCCATGGCGGCGTCCGTTCTGCTGGTCGAGGACGAGGAGCAGGTGCGCGACTTCATCCGCCTGACGCTGGAGGA
>JAEYOB010000813.1 GCA_023412175.1 Pseudomonadota bacterium
GTTCCACTGCAACGGCTGGTGCTTCCCGTGGACGCTGGCGGTGGTTGCCGGCACCTCGGTCTGCCTGCGCGCGGTACGGCCGGACGCCGTGCTGGCGGCTATTCGCGATGAGAAGGTCAGCCACTTCTGCGGCGCGCCGATCGTCCTGAACATGATCAACAACGCGCCCGCCGAGATGAAGGCCGGGATCGAGCACAAGGTGAAGGTGATGACCGCCGGCGCCGCCCCGCCCGCCGCGGTGATCGCCGGCATGGAGCGCATGGGTTGGGAGGTCACCCACGTCTATGGCCTGACCGAAGTGTACGGCCCGGTCACCCTGTGCGTCTGGCATGACAAGTGGGACGGGCTGGGACTGGACGAGAAGTCGGTGCTCAAGGCCCGCCAGGGCGTGCGCGGCCCCATGCTGGAGGCGGTGATGGTCGCCGACCCCACCACCCTCACCCCGGTGCCGAAAGACGGCACGACCATGGGCGAGGTCTTCATGCGCGGCAACAACGTCATGAAGGGCTATCTGAAGAACCCGGCGGCAACCGGGGAGGCGTTTTCCGGCGGCTGGTTCCACACCGGAGACCTCGCGGTGTGGCACGCCGACGGCTACCTGGAAATCAAGGACCGCTCGAAGGACATCGTCATCTCCGGCGGCGAGAACATCAGCACGATCGAGGTCGAGGACGTGCTGTACCACCATCCCGACGTGCTGGAGGCGGCGGTGGTTTCGCGCCCCGACGCCAAGTGGGGCGAAACACCCTGCGCCTTCGTCACCCTGAAGGACGGCGCCACCGCGACCGAGGCGGACATCATCGCCTTCTGCCGTGACCACATGGCCCACTTCAAGGCGCCGCGCACGATCGTCTTCCGCGCCCTGCCGAAGACCTCCACCGGCAAGATCCAGAAGTACGTGCTGCGTCAGATCGCGAAGGAACTCTGATTATGAAAGTGCTGTGCGCAGTCAAGCGCGTGGTCGATTACAACGTCAAGGTCCGCGTCAAGGGCGACCGCACCGGCGTCGAGACCGCCAACGTCAAGATGTCGATGAACCCCTTCGACGAGATCGCCGTCGAGGAGGCGGTGCGGCTCAAGGAGGCCGGCACGGCGTCGGAGATCGTCGTGGTCTCCGTTGGCCCGGCGGCCTGCCAGGAAACCCTGCGCACCGCGCTGGCCATGGGTGCCGACCGCGCCATCCTGGTGCAGACGGACGCCGAGGTGCAGCCGCTGGCCGTCGCCAAGATCCTCAAGGCCATCACCGAAAAGGAGCAGCCGCAACTGGTGCTGCTCGGCAAGCAGGCGATCGACGACGACAGCAACCAGACCGGCCAGATGCTCGCCGCCCTGCTGGGCTGGCCACAGGGCACGTTTGCATCCCGCGCGGTGGCCGGCGACGGCGCCGTCACCGTGACGCGCGAGATCGACGGCGGGCTGGAGACGGTGGAACTGAGGCTCCCCGCCGTGGTCACCACCGACCTGCGCCTCAACGAGCCGCGCTACGCCTCGCTGCCCAACATCATGAAGGCGAAGAAGAAGCCGTTCGACAACGTGGCTGCCGACAGCCTGGGCGTGGACATCGCGCCGCGCCTGAAGACCCTGGCGGTGAACGAGCCCCCGTCGCGCAAGGCCGGCATCAAGGTGCCGGACGTGGCGGCACTGGTGGACCGGCTGAAGAACGAAGCGAAGGTGATCTGACGATGCGCACCCTGGTCGTCGCCGACATGGAAGGCGGCGTGCTGAAGCCCGCCACCCTCAACGCCGTCGCCGCCGCCAAGGTCATCGGCGCCCCCATCGACGTGCTTGTCGCCGCCGCTTCCGTGCAGGCTGCGGCCCAGGCCGCCGCGGCCATCGCGGGCGTTGACACCGTGCTGACCGCCGAAGCCCCGGCCTACGAGCACGCGCTGGCCGAACCGCTGGCCGCGCTCATCCTGGCGCAGGCGGCCGGCTACAGCCACATCCTCGCCCCTGCAACGGCGAGCGCCAAGAACGTGCTGCCGCGCGTCGCGGCTCTGCTGGACGTGGCGCAGGTGTCGGACATCGTCGCGGTGGAGTCGCCGGACACCTTCGTCCGCCCGGTCTACGCCGGCAACGCTCTCGCCACCGTGCAGACGTCAGACGCCGTCAAGGTCGTCACCGTCCGCACCACCGCGTTCGAGGCCACACCGGCCACCGGCGGTTCGGCCGGGGTCCGCAGCGTCGCCCCGGCCGGCGATCCCGGCCTGTCACGCTTCGTCTCCGCCCAGCTCGCCAAGTCCGAGCGGCCGGAGCTGACCGCCGCCCGCGTCGTGGTGTCGGGTGGGCGCGGCATGGGGGCCGGCGACAACTTCGTGCTGGTCGAGCGGGTTGCCGACAAGCTGGGCGCGGCGGTGGGGGCCAGCCGTGCGGCGGTGGACGCCGGCTTCGTGCCCAACGACCTGCAGGTCGGCCAGACCGGCAAGATCGTAGCGCCCGAGCTGTACGTGGCGGTCGGCATCTCCGGTGCCATCCAGCATCTGGCCGGCATGAAGGACTCGAAGGTCATCGTCGCCATCAACAAGGATGAGGAGGCGCCGATCTTCCAGGTCGCCGACTACGGCCTCGTCGCCGACCTCTTCAAGGCGCTGCCGGAACTGGAACAGGCGCTCTGACAAGGTTTCAAAGGGAGGGAACACCGAGATGACCGCCTACACCGCACCGCTGCGCGACATCCGCTTCACGCTGGACGAGGTCGCCAACATCGGCGCCGTGGCATCCCTGCCGGGCTTCGAGGAGGCCACCGAGGAGTTGCGCGATTCCATCCTCGACGAGGCCGGCAAGATCGCGGGCGGGCTGCTGGCGCCGCTCAACCGCATCGGCGACACCCGGGGCTCGCGTTGGAACGACGGCAACGTCACCACGCCGAAAGGCTGGTCGGACGCCTGGAACACGCTGGTCGAGGGCGGTTGGAACGGCCTGCCCTTCGACACGCGGTGGGGCGGCATGGGGCTGCCCAACGTGCTGAACACCGCCGTGCAGGAGATGTGGCACGCCGCCAACATGGCCTTCGCGCTGAACCCGATGCTGACGCAGGGCGCGGTCAACGCGCTCCAGCAGTTCGCCTCGGAGGAGTTGAAGCAGACCTACCTGCCGCGCATGGTCTCGGGCGAGTGGACCGGCACCATGAACCTGAGCGAGCCGCAGGCCGGCTCCGATCTCGCCGCCATCCGCGCCAAGGCGGAACCGGTGGGCGACGGCAGCTACAGCGTGTTCGGTCAGAAGATATTCATCACTTACGGCGACCACGACCTGACCTCGAACATCGTGCACCTCGTGCTGGCCCGCCTGCCGGACGCGCCGGTCGGGGTGAAGGGGATCTCGCTGTTCGTCGTGCCGAAGTTCCTGGTCAACGCCGACGGCAGCGTCGGCGCGCGCAACGACGTGTCCTGCGTGTCGCTGGAGCACAAGCTGGGCATCCACGCCAGTCCGACTGCGGTGCTGTCCTTCGGCGACCAGGGCGGGGCGCGCGGCTGGCTGGTGGGCGAGCCGCACAACGGGCTCGCCTACATGTTCGTGATGATGAACCACGCCCGGCAGTCGGTCGGCCTCCAGGGTCTCGCCATCGCCGAGCGCGCTTACCAACAGGCGCTGGGTTACGCCCGCGAGCGCGTGCAGGGCGCGCCGGCCGGCTGGAAGGGCGAGGGCCGCACGCCGATCGTCAACCACCCCGACGTGCGCCGTACGCTGATGAGCATGAAGGCCCGTATCGAGGCGATGCGCGGCATCCTCTACACCGCCGCGGCCGCGCATGACGTCCGCAATCACGCCGCCGACCCGGGCACCCGCAGCGCCGCGGCAACGTTGGAGGAGTTGCTGACCCCCATCGCCAAGGGCTGGAGCACCGAGATGGGGCAGGAGATCGCCTCGCTCGGCGTCCAGGTGCACGGCGGCATGGGCTATATCGAGGAGACCGGCGCCGCCCAGCACCTGCGCGACGCCCGCATCACCACGATCTACGAGGGCACCACGGCGATCCAGGGCAACGACCTGGTGAACCGTAAGCTACTGCGCGACAAGGGCGCGGCGCTCACCGCCTACCTCGCCGAGGTGACGAAGAACGCCGAAGCGATGGCTGCGTCCGCCGACGCCAACCTCCAGGTGCTCGGCCGCGAGTTGGATCTTGCCGTCCGCCGCCTCGGCGACATGGCGTCCTGGATCCTCGCCAACGCCGCCCACCCGGCGCTCACCGCCGCAGCGGCGGTGCCGCTGCTGAACGCCTTCGGCCTGGTGGCCGGCGGCCACTGCCTGGGCATCGGCGCCCAGGCAGCGCAGCGCAGGCTGACCGAAGATGCCAACGACGACGGCTTCCTGGCCGCCAAGCTGGTGACCGCGCGCTTCTTCGCCGAGCACCTGCTGGGTCAGGTCGAGGGCTTCCGCGCCTCGGTGGTCAACGGCGCCGCCACGGTGATGGCGCTGGACGAGTCGCAGCTTTGAGGAGGAAGCCCCTCTCCCTTGATGGGAGAGGACTTCGGGATGGTTCTGCGTCGCCGGCTTGGCGCTCCGGGCGGCACCCGGACACAGTCGTCCGAGCGCGTCACACAGCACACAAACCGGCTACTCGCCTCGGCAATCCTCAATGAGGCGAAACCTCATTTCGGCGGCTCCGAGAAGATGGAGATTGTTTCTTAGGAAACCGCGCATGCGGCCGAGCAGGCCCGCGCGGATGTCGCCGCGGCACGGGAGGCGTGCTTCGAGGCGCAGCCCGACCTTGACCCGAGCAAGCTGGTGTTCCTCGACGAGACCGGCGCTTCGGTGTGGCCGCTGGCCAGCCAGACCCGCACGCCGCTCGGCACCGGGATCATGCCTGGGCGCCGACGACGGCCGCCGCCAGGGCCGGATCGACCGGCCCTTCCAGACGCAGGCGCGCCCCGCCGGGCAGGATGACCTCAAGGATCGCCGCCGGGCTCGCGGCCGGTGTCGCTGGAGACGGCAATGATCCACGAGGCTCTGGTGTCCGCGGTTCGATGGCGGTCGGCTCCGGCCTGATGGTCACCGCAACGAAATTGGACGGTTCGGCCACGGTGGTGCCAGCGGCCGTCATCAGCCGCCGCCAGCGGTACAGAAGGCTCTCGTGCACACCGAGCCGGCGGACCGCCTCCGTCACCGCCACGCCGGGGCGGAACGCCTCCTCGATCATCCGCACCTTCTCCGCCGGCGTGTAGGTCCGCCGCCGCTCCGTCCCCGTCAGAACCTCGATACGCTGGTAAGCCATGACGTCTGCCACTCGTTTGCGTCCGCGCGATGACGCGCCATGCAAACCTCAGACGCTGCCGCCCATCTTGCCAAGGCGGCGCTCACCGGCTTTCAATTACCCACATCCTTCAGAATCGCTGGTGACGGCGGTCTCCACCTCGAACGCGGGCAATCCGCGGCCTGTTGACATCGAACGATGTTCGGGAGGAGCCGATGGCCACGGGACCCAACGCCTGGATCGAGGATGAACTCGCCGGCTGCCACTTTGCCGACGAGCGACTGGGGCGACGCTTGAGCACGTTGCTCGATCAACTGGCCGGGGCGATGGGTGACAGCATTCCCCTGGCCTGCCAGGACTGGGCCAACACCAAGGCGGCCTACCGGTTCTTTGCCAATGATCGGGTAAGCGAAGCGGACATTCTCGCCGGCCACTTCGACGCGACCCGCCAGCCGGTCGCCGCGACTACCGGCCCCCTCCTGGTCATTCAGGACACCACGGAGTTCTCCTTCCAGCGCGAGCATCCCGAGAAGATCGGTCAGACCGTCCGGGTGAACAGCGGTCAGGACCAGGAGGGCCGGTTCCGCATGCACACCGTGTGTGGGC
>JAEYOB010000609.1 GCA_023412175.1 Pseudomonadota bacterium
AGGAGACCGGCATGCACATCGTCGTCTGTATCAAACAGGTTCCGGACAGCGCGCAGATCCGCATCCATCCGGTGACCAACACCATCATGCGCCAGGGGGTGCCGGCGATCATCAACCCCTTCGACCTCTTCTCGCTGGAGGAGGCGCTGCGCATCAAGGACCGCACCGGCGCGCGCGTCACCGTGCTGAGCATGGGGCCGCCGATGGCCGAGGCGTCGCTGCGCAAGGCGCTGGCCTTCGGCGCCGACGCCGCGGTGCTGCTCACCGACCGCAAGTTCGCCGGCTCCGACACGCTGGCGACCTCCTACGCGCTGACCGCGGCCATCCGCAAGCTGCACGCCGAACAGCCGGTCGATCTGGTGTTCTGCGGCAAGCAGACGGTGGACGGCGACACCGCCCAGGTCGGTCCCGGCATCGCCACCCGCCTCGGCCTGCAGCAGCTCACCTACATCGCCAGGATCGACAGCGTGGACCCGGAGGCGCGCTCGATCACCGTGCACCGCCGCTCCGAGGGCGGCGTGCAGGTGCTGAAGACCGCGCTGCCCTGCCTGATCACCATGCTGGAGGGCACCAACACCATGCGCTTCGGCACCATGGACGATTTGTTCCGCGCCGCCCGCACGCCGCTGGTCACCTGGGGCAAGGACGACTGCGTCGAGGACGAGAGCAAGGTCGGCCTCAAGGGCTCGCCCACCGTGGTCTCCAAGGTCTTCGTGCCGAAGCCGCGCGCCCAGAAGGCCAAGCTCGTCGAGGGCGACAGCCCCGAGGCGCTGGCCGCTGCCGCCGCCGAGACCGTCTTCGCCGCCCAGCCCAAGCTGGCCGCCGAACTGCTCCCCCGATAAGGAGACCCGCACATGAGCGACAAGCCGAGCGACAAGCCGCAGGGCCGCCGCTTCCAGCTGCCCGAACACCTCAAGGCCTACCGGGGCGTCTGGGTGATCGTCGAGCAGGAGCGCGGGCAGGCCCATTCCGTGTCGTGGGAACTGGTCGGCGAGGCCCGCAAGCTGGCCGACAAGCTCGGCGTCGAGGTCGGCGCCGTGGTGCCCGGCGCCGACAGCCCCGACCTCGACCGCATCTGCGGCGAGGCGTTCGGCTACGGCGCCGACGTGGTCTACAAGGTGACCGACCCGGTGCTCGCCGACTACCGCACCGATCCCTACGCCCGCGTCATGACCGACATGGTCAACGCCCACAAGCCGGAGATCGTGCTGCTCGGCGCCACCACGCTGGGCCGCGACCTCGCCGGCGCCATCGCCACCACCTTGCAGACCGGCCTGACCGCCGACTGCACCGAGCTGGACATCTACGCCGAGAACCGCAGCCTCGCCGCCACCCGCCCGACCTTCGGCGGCACGCTGCTGTGCACCATCCAGACGCTGGCCTTCCGCCCGCAGATGGCCACCGTCCGCCCGCGCGTCATGGCGATGCCCGAGCGCGACGAGAGCCGGACGGGCCGCATCGTCGGGATCACCCCGAACCTTTCCGAGGACGCGGTGGTCACCAAGGTGCTGAGCTTCATCCCCGACAGCGCGCAGACCGAGGCGCAACTCGCCTTCGCCGACATCATCGTCGCCGCCGGCAAGGGGCTGGGCAAGCCGGAGAACCTGTCGCTGGTCTGGGACCTCGCCAAGGTGCTGGGCGCCGAGGTCGGCGTCACCCGGCCGCTGGTGCAGGCCGGCTGGGCGACCTTCGACCGCCAAGTCGGGCAGACCGGCAAGACGGTGCGCCCGAAGCTGTACATCGCCGCCGGCATCTCGGGCGCCATCCAGCACCGCGTCGGCATGGAGAAGGCCGACCTGATCCTGGCGATCAACACCGACCGCAACGCGCCGATCTTCGACGTCGCGCACCACGCGATCGTCGGCGACGCGCTCCAGGTGCTGCCGGCGCTGACGGAGGCGTTCGCCCGACGCCTCCCCCGGAGCCGTGAGATCAACCGGCTGGCGAGCTGAGGAGGGAGCAGGACATGGTGGAAAAGTTCGATGCCATCGTCGTCGGCGCCGGCCCGTCCGGCAACGCGGCGGCCTACACGCTGGCCAAGGCCGGCCTGAGCGTCTTGCAGCTGGAGCGCGGCGAGTACCCCGGCGCCAAGAACGTCCAGGGCGGCATCATGTACGCCGCGGAACTGGAGAGGATCATCCCGGACTTCCGCGACGACTGCCCGACCGAGCGCCACGTCATCGAGCAGCGCATCTGGCTTCTGGGCGACGACAGCTGCATCGGCACCAACTACCGCTCGGACAGCTTCAACAGCGACAGGCCGAACCGCTACACGATCATCCGCGCCAACATCGACAAGTGGTTCTCCGAGAAGATCCGCGCGGCCGGCGCCCTGCAGATCTGCGAGACCACGGTGACCGGGCTGCTGCGCGACGCCTCCGGCAAGGTTTATGGCGTGCGCACCGACCGCGTCGGCGGCGAGATCCACGCCGACGTGGTGGTGATGGCCGACGGCGTCAACGCGCTGCTGGCCAGGCGCGCCGGCCTCCAGAAGGAGCTGGAGCCGCAGAACGTCGCCCTGGCGGTGAAGGAGATCCTCTTCCTTGACCCCGAGCTGATCCGGCAGCGCTTCGGCCTGAAGGGCGACGAGGGCGTCGTCGTCGAGATCATGGGCAAGGTGACCAGGGGGATGGTCGGCACCGCCTTCCTCTACACCAACAGGGAGTCGCTCACCATCGGCATCGGCTGCCTGATCTCCGACTTCAAGGCGGGCGGCATCCCGCCGTACCGGATGCTGGAGGACCTCAAGCGCCACCCGGTCATCGCCCCGCTGATCGAGGGCGCGGAGATGAAGGAGTACGCCGCGCACATGATCCCCGAGGGCGGCTTCAAGGCGGTGCCGGAGCTGTACGGCGACGGCTGGGTGGTGGCGGGCGACGCCGCGCACTTCAACAACGCGGCGCACCGCGAGGGCTCCAACCTCGCCATGGCCTCGGGCCGCATGGCGGCGGAGACGATCATCGCGCTCAAGCAGGCCGGCAAACCGTTCACCGCGGCGAACCTCGCCGCCTACAAGACGGCGCTGGACGCCTCCTTCGTCATGAAGGACCTGAGGAAGTACAAGGACCTGCCGGGGATCATGCACGGCAACAAGCAGTTCTTCGGCGCCTACCCCGACCTCCTCAACGCCGCCGCGCACACCCTGTTCACCGTGGACAGCGTCGACAAGCTGAGCAAGGAGAAGGCGATCCTGCGCTCCTTCGTGGAGACGCGCTCGGTGTTCGGGCTGGTGGGCGACGCGATCAAGCTGGCGAGGGCATTCCGATGAGCGACATGACGCTACCGAAGGTCGAGGAGAAGCTGTACCAGAACCGCTACATCGTCGACGAGAGCCACCCGCACATCGCCGTCAAGGACGCCGCGGTGTGCACCGACTGCGAGAGCAAGGCGTGCACCTGGTGCTGCCCGGCCGCCTGCTACACGGCGGACGCCTCGGGCGCGGTGACGCTGGCGACCGACGGCTGCCTGGAGTGCGGCACCTGCCGCGTCGTCTGCCAGGACAAACAAAACATCGCCTGGGACTACCCGCGTGGCGGCTATGGCATCAGCTACAAATTTGGTTGAGCACAAGGTGCTTTGGCGAAGGTTCTCCCCCTTCGCATTCCTCAGCGGGGGAGCGTCTCTGCTCCCGCGGCCGAGCCGCTCCCCCGTTCTTTTTCCGATAACCCACTCAGATATACTGGCCGGAATCAACGCGGATCACCTCGCCGCTGACGCAACGAGCGGCATCGGACAGCAGGAAGAGCACGGCCGCCGCGATGTCCGCCACTTCCGGCAGACGGGGCAGCACGGCCTCATCCAACGCCTTCTGCCGAACCTCCGCGGCGAGCGCGAGCGTCATCTCGGTCAGCACCATGCCCGGCGCCACGGCGTTGACGGTCACCCCCTTCGGCCCCAGCTCGCGCGCTGCGGTCTTGGTCAGGCCGACCAGCCCGGCCTTGGAGGCGGCGTAGTTGGCCTGCCCGAACTTGCCCCGCAGGCCGTTGATCGATACCACGTTGACAATGCGCCCGTAGCCCGCCTCCACCATGCCCGGCGCCAGAGCGCGCAACGTGTTGAACGCGCCGGTCAGATTGACGTCGAGCACCGAACGCCACTCCTCGTCGCTCATCTTCATGAGGCTGCGGTCACGGGTGATGCCGGCGTTGTTGACCAGCAGAACCGGCGCCTGGGGCAGCCGCGCCACCGCCGCGGCGACACTGACCGAATCGGCGATATCCACCTCATGGAAGGTCAAGCGCTCTTCGGGCGCCGGTGCCGATCGATCGAAGATGTGCACATCGGCTCCGGCCCGGCGCAACTCCTCGGCGATACCGCGCCCGATGCCGCGCGCCCCGCCGGTGACCACCGCCGCCCGCCCATCAAAGAGATACGAGAGAGATTTCATTGCATTCTCCAAATATCACCATCCACATAAGAATAAATATGGCCACAATATTCTTTTATCTGCAATAATTTTCTTTTGGCCATTTGGGTTTACACGTAACAATGCGGCGTTTTCCGCATTGATGCTTGTATTTATTCCAGAATGGCGAGTGCGTCAAATGATGGAGCTCCCATGACTGAACAATTGAACATCCGACCGCTTAAGGCGGCGGATTTCGAGCGGATGGTGGAGATCGACAAGGCGATCACCGACCGCGGGCGCCGCGGCTTTTATGAGAAGCGCTTCGCCGCCTCCGCCGGCAACCCGCAGGATTTCGTCGGGCTGGCCGCCGAGCGTGACGGCAAGGTGCTGGGCTTCGTGCTGGCTCATCTGCTGAGCGGCGAGTTCGGCGTCACCGCACCGGTCGGCATGCTGGATGCCATCGGCGTCGATCCGGCAGCGCGCGGCTTCTGCGTCGGCCAGCGCTTGCTGGGCGGACTTGAGAAAGCGCTGGCCAGCCGCGGCGTGACCGAGGTGCGCACCGAGGCCAACTGGACCGAGCACAGCCTGGTCAGCTTCTTTGCGACCGCCGGCTTTCGTCTCGCTCCGCGCCTGGTACTGGACCGCAGCATCGGAGCACCGATCGAGGAGGAGGGGGAGGACGGCCTTCTGGCGCGCGACCGTGCTGCCATCCGCTCCATGACCGAGGCTGATTTGGCGGCCCTGGTGCGCATCGACCGCCACATCACCGGCCAGGATCGCAGCGCCTACTACACCCGCAAGGCGGAGGAGGTGTTGAAGCGCTCCGGCGTGCGGGTGTCGCTGGTGGCGGAGGTGGACGGTCATCCCGTGGGCTTCGTCATGGCGCGCGTCGACTTCGGCGAGTTCGGGCGCACCGAACCGGTGGCGGTGATGGACACCATTGGCGTCGATCCGGCCAACCGCTCTCGTCAGATCGGCCAGGCGCTGCTGTCGCAGTTGCTGACCAACCTGCGCTCACTGCATGTGGAGCGCGTCATCACCGACGTGGCGTGGAACGACTTTGCGTTGCTGCGCTTCCTTGAACGCAGCGGCTTCGCCATGGCGCAACGCCTCAGCTTCGTGAAGCCGCTAGGCTAAGCGAGGCGTCCCTTTCCCTCCCCTCCCCTGACCCAGGGCGAGGGCGAGGGTGAGGAAGGCTCTGCGACCAGCCCGCTCTTGTCCCTGAACCTGGCCGCTCAAGCTTTTAGAGCGGGGGACGGGCGCAACGCCGAGCCGCGCGTGTCCAGGCCAGCCTCCGGCTCCCCTGCCCGCCCTGGTCCATCCACGATCATGGGACCTCCCGCGGGGCTGCTTGCCATGAAAAAACCCTCCACCCACAAGGGATGGAGGGGTTGGCAAAGCCTGAGTCAAACGGGGGACGCTCAGCGCATCAGGAATGCAGGCGCTCATACTTGGCCTGCAACTCGTCGCGGGATTCGCGACGGTCCGGATCGTCGATGATGCACTCGACGGGACAAACGGTGCGGCACTGCGGTTCATCCTCAGCGCCGACGCACTCCGTGCACAGTTCGGGATTGACGACGTAAACCGACGACCCCTGGGTGATCGCCTGGTTCGGGCACACCGCCACGCAGGCGTCGCAGGAGATGCATTCGCTGGTGATCAAGAGGGCCATCGATGGTCTCCTTATGAGGCGAGGGCCAGCTTTTGCTGGCTGTACAGTTTCTCGTGACGGAAGGCCCCCCACAGCGCCGCGCCGATGGCGCCGGCGAAGATCGAGTCCTCGTGCGCGCGGACGTCCAGGTTGATCTTCTCGGTCACCATCGCCTCGCGCAGTGCCGCCACCAGGCCGGTGTCGAGCGCCAGCCCGCCAGTCATCACCACCACACCGTCCACCGCCCCCACCGCCTTCAGCAGCTTGGCGAGGCGCACGGCCATCGACACGTGGATGCCCTTCAGGATGTTGGCGGCCGAGATGCCGCGCGACACCATGTTGATCACGTCGGTCTCCGCCAGCACAGCGCAGATCGACGACACCTTTTCCGGGTCGTCGGCCTGCTGTGACAGCGTGCCGATCTCGTCCTGGGCGATGCCGAGGTAGCGGGCGATGTTCTCCAGGAACTGCCCCGAGCCCGAGGCGCACTGGCTGGTCATGCGGTAGCTCAGCACCTTGCCGCGCTCGTCCACCGCGATGGCGCGGCCGTGCAGCGCGCCGATGTCGAGCGCCGCGCGGGCCTGCGGGTCCAGGTAGATGGCGCCTCGGGCGTGCGTGGTCATCGAGTAGAAGTGCCCGGTGTGGAAGTCCAGGTTCTCGCCCTCGCCGGTGGTGGCGACATACGCCACGTCGGAGCGCTTCAGCCCGGCCTCCCTGAGGAGCTGGTCGTAGCACTCTTCGGCGAGCTGATAGGGATCGCGCTGCCGGATGCGCTCCAGCGAGCGGCCGAGCCACGTGGTCTTGCCGTCTTCCGATGAGAACAGCACGGTCTTGACGCAGCCGGTGCCGATGTCGATGCCTGCGGTGATGGTCATGGCGGGGTCCTCAGTTCATCACCGCCCGCTGGGCGAAAGCAGCCCCGCCCAGCGCGCCGGTGTAGATGGAGTCCGGATCGATGTTGATGGTGACGTCGCCGTAGTTCTCCTTGATGAGCTTCTTCAGCTCGCGCACCGCGGCCTCGTTCTTGGCGACGCCGCCGGTGAAGGTGAACTGGTCGCGGATGCCGCCAGAGCGCGAGATGATCGACATGGCGCGCAGGATGATGGCGCGGTGCAGGCCGGCCAGGATGTCCTCGCGCTTCTCGCCCAGCGCCAGCCGGTCGCGCAGCTCGGCACCGGCGAACACCGTGCAGGTCGAGTTGATGCGCACCGAGCGGGTGGACTTCATCGCCAGCGGCCCCAGCTCGTGCAGGCCCATGTTCATCTCGTCGGCGATGTAGCCGAGGTAGCGCCCGCAGCCCGCCGCGCAGCGGTCGTTCATCTGGAAGTTCTCGACGATGCCGTGCGGGTCGACCTGGATCGCCTTGGTGTCCTGGCCGCCGATGTCGAGCACGGTGCGCGTGTCGCCGAACATGATGTGCGCGCCCAGCCCGTGGCACAGGATCTCCGAGCGGATGTGCTCCTTCGGAAACGGCAGGCGGACGCGGCCGTAGCCAGTGCCGACCACGTAGGTCTCGTCCAGCGGGATGCCCAGCGCCGAGCGGACCGGGTTGCGCACGAGTTCCGCCTCGATGCCCGTGCCGTCGGACGTCAGTGCGCTGTCCAGCGCGGTGAGGAACTTGCCTTCCATGCCGGCACCGGGCGGACGGTTCTCCACGTCGATGATCGACTTGTCGTAGACGTTGAGCAGCAGGTCGAAGGACAGGCCCGCCGCCTTGCACACCTCGGTCGCCACCGTCATGAAGCGCGAACCGGCGATGTCGCGGAAGAAGTCGGAGCGGCGCTTGGCGCCGCGGCCGAAGATCTCCAGGGACTCGTCGCGCAGCCGGCGGAACACCTCGGTCAGCACCTCCTGGATCGCCGCCTCACGGCCGGCGAAGCGCGGACCGGCGATGTTGCGGATGCAGGTCTCCTCCAGGTCATTGAGCTGCTCGACGAACTGGACGCGCCGGAAGTGGCGCTCCAGGTCGGAGAGGAAGACGTCAACCTTGCCGGCCAGCGCCGGGACGTCGGTCAGGCCGCGGCGGAACAGCGTGAAGCGCGTGTCAATCAGCGCCTCCTGCTTGGAAACCGCAGCCGCCGTGTCGTAGTTGGAGCGCGAGTTGGTGATGCCGCGGCCGAGCACCGCGCAGTTCTCGTCCATGACCACCGCCTTGGTGGTCGTGGAGCCGAGGTCGATGCCGATGAAGCACTTCATGGTACATTCCCCCCTCAGGCGGCCGAAGCCAGCGCGCGGCGCTTCTGGTCGATCATCTGGAAGTAGCTTTCCAGCCGGTTCTTGACGTTGGCGGCCGAGAAGTAGCGCGGGTCCACCAGGTCGGTCTCGATGAAGGCGCCGGGCTTGCCGGTGCGCTTCTCGATCTCGCGCATCATCAGGAGTTGGCCGGCCGAGAAGCTGTTGCAGCTCTTGATCGAGTTGATTAGCAGGCCGTCGGCCTCGTACTCGTTGATGTACTTCTCGAGCAGATCGACACGCTGCGGCAGATTCCGGTTGGTGTAACAGCCTAGGCAGTAGTCGGCGAGGCTCTCCAACGGGTTGTCGGGGTCGTGGCGGAAGCCCAGGTCGTACATGCCGCCGACCTTGGTGTAACTGGAGGCGACGACGACCGCGCCCTCGTCGTAGAACATCTTCCAGAAGTCGCGGAAGCTGGTCCAGTTGGGCGGCCCCTCGACCACCAACCGGTACTTCTGCTCCTTCATCTCGCCTTCCGGCGTCAACGGCCCGAGGCCGAGGCGCATGCGTTCCTCGATCTCGGCGCGCAGCAGCTTGTAGTACTCGACGGCGTCCTCGGTGCCACGGAACGCGGTGAAGATCGGGCCGATGTAGTAGACGCCGCCGAAGTAGGCGTCGATCGGTGTCGGCTTGTTCTTCGCCGTCTCCAGCACCCACACGAGATCGTCCTCGGCCTTGGCCGAGCGGCGCAGGTTCTCGCGCAGGCGGTCGATGTCGAACTTGACGCCGGACACCTTCTCCAGCGCCGGGATGACGTCTTCCTTCAGCTGCTTGACGATGTAGTCGCGCATGTTCTGCGTCGTCTTGCCGTCACCCTGGTAGGGCACGTGCAGCATGACGGTCGGGCAGTTGTACTCGGCGCGCAGCAGCTCGAACCACTTCATGAAGGTGAAGCAGCCGGTGTAGCTCAGCAGCAGCAGATCGGGGTCGGGCAGCGGCTTGCCGTTGGGCGCGAGGTTGCCACGCTTCATCATGCCGATATCGGCCTTGACGTAGGTGCAGACGTCCTCGGAATGGCCACCCTTCTCAGCCTCCGTGATGAAGTTGCCCGAGAGCTTCTTCATCCCGTTCTGGATGGCGTTGATCTCCGGCAGGTTGTTGAGCATGTCGAAGCACATGATCAACTCGTTGAGGTTGCCGGGGACGAAGGTGGAGGCCACCTTGCGGCCGTGTTCCTTGGTGCTGGTCAGGAGATCGTAGTTGCGCGCGATCATCTCCTTCTGCTTCAGCATCGAGGCTTCTTTGATGACGTCGGCCTGGGTCTTGGGGGTCTGGGTGCTCATGCGGCGCTCCACAGCTTGATGGAGTCGGCAAAGGTGCCGGCCTGTTCGCGGATGGGCTGCATCTGCCCGGAATTCTCGGCGTACTTGAAGGAGATGTACGGGACACCGTGCGCCTTCAGCCGGGCCTGCAGCATCGGGCGCTCCAGCAGCGCCGGGTCGCAGAAGCTGGGGGCGGCGAAGATCACCCCCTCGGCCCCGGTCTTGCGCACGGACTGGAGCAGGAACTGGCCCTTGTCTTCCTCGCGCGCGACGTACTTGGCCGCCGTCTCGACCGACCGGCGCAGGAAGGCGGTGGCGAGATTGGCGAGCGGATCGCCCTCCAGCGGCACATCCTCAACCAGCCAGCGGTTCACCAGCATGAAGTCGTCATCGACGATGTAGCAGCCGGCCATCTCGATGGACTTGATGAGGTTGAGCGGCGGCTGCTCGCAGAAAGCGCCGTTCAGCACGACGCGGCAGTTGTCGCGCATCGGCCGGTCCTCGGCCTTGGCCGCGGCGAGATAGTCCTTCATCAGCTGCGTGTGCTCCTCGACCGGGAGCACGTTGCCGGCCCGCATCAGCAGGTAGACCTCGGCAGAAGGAGCCTTCCACGGCGTGGCGGCGCGGAATGCGTAGACCTCGCGCA
The DNA here is from genome assembly GCA_023412175.1 of Pseudomonadota bacterium. Classification (GTDB taxonomy): domain Bacteria; phylum Pseudomonadota; class Alphaproteobacteria; order Azospirillales; family Azospirillaceae; genus Azospirillum. The sequence continues at coordinate 10,143 of JAEYOB010000609.1, forward strand.
CCATCCGGCGGTTTTCATTGTAGACCGCGATGGAGTTGCGCAGTGCCTCATCGGTGATCTTGGCGCCGCCCAGATGCTCCAGTTCCTCGCGGAGTTCCTGGAGTTCCTTGATGTAGTAGTTGCCGCCGACCTCGTCCTTGTAGTTCTGCGGCGTGTCGAAGAACTTCGTGTAGACGTTCGGGAACAGCAGCTTCCACATGCCCGACAGGTTGCGGATGACGTCGCAGACGAACGGGAACAACATGCCGTCGGCGAAGTCCAGCTTGCCGGTGATGCCCAACTCCAGCGTCGAGCGCGGAATGCGGCAGATGTAGCTCTGGTAGTAGGCGTCGCCGTGGATGACTTCCATGTTCTCGCCGCCGCCGAGGATGCCCAAGGGGAGCATGTTGGCGGCGTGGATCAGCTCGCGCGGCACGTAGACCGGCATGTAGCCGACGACCTTGCGGCCGGGGGCGGCGTTCTTCCAGGCACGCGCGGCGGTGAAGTCCAGGTCGTCGAAAAGGTCCTGGCAGCGCGCGGCGATGGCCGCGGTGGAAAGGGAGCTTGCGGGCATGGTTCAGTGGTCCTCCCAGTGTGCGGCCCGCTTGTCGAGGAACGCCGTGAGACCTTCCACGGCATCGCGCGTCGACATCAGGCCGTCGATGTACAGTCGTTCGAGAGAAGCGAGCTTGCTGCGCACCCGCTCGACCATATCGAGACGGGCGGCGGCGACCGCGAAGCGCAGTGACGAGGCCGAATGCTTGGCGGCGTAAGCGTCGAACCACGCCAGCGCCGCCGCCTCCGGATCGTCGGCCACGGCGTTGAGCAGGCCGGTGCGCAACGCCTCCTCCGCACCGATGCTGCGGCCGGAATACAGCAGGTCTTCGGCAGCGCCGCGCTGCATGCGCTCCGGCAGCAGACAAGAGGCGGCCGGGGCGAAGACGCCCAGGATGATCTCCGGTTGGCCGAATTTGGCGTCGGGGGCCGCGAACAGCAGGTGACCGGCCGCCGCGACTTCCAGCCCGCCGCCGAGGCACTGGCCCTTGATGGACACCAGGATCGGCACGGGATAAGCCACCATACGCAACACGACCTGGTGCAGCGCCGCCAGCATGCCCTTGAAGGTGTCGGGCATATGCTCCTGCACGCTGGCGCCGAAGCTGAAGTGTGGTCCCTCGTGGTCGAGCAGCACGGCACGGATTGCCGGTGCCTGCGGGTTGGGGAACGCCGCCGCGGATAACGCCACGTCGAGCGCTGCGATCATCGCCGCGTCAACGATGTTGGCCTTCGGCCGGGCGAGCCGCAGCCGCAGCAAGCGGCCGTCACGCTCCCGCCAGACCTTGAGCGGGCTGTCGCTCATCAGACGGCCCCCTTGGCGGCCGGCATCAGGCTTTCGGTCAGTTCCGGCGTCCACGGCGTGCCCACGGCCAACGCCTGACGCAGCGCCACGAAGTCGATCTCGCGGTCTTCCTTGGTGCCCTCGTTGAAGGCGCGGAAGCCGGCGCGCGCCTCGGTCATCATGTTGAGGGCCAGCCAGGCGCGGGCGTTCTCCTTGTTGGCGTTCCAGGCGTCGAGCTTGGGCTTTCGGATCTCTTCGATGCTCTTGGTGGTACAGTCCGGGAAGGTCAGCAGCAACTTCGAGCACAGCGCCTCGACCCGCTCGTCCAGCATGGACAAATCCACCACCCCCCGCTTCATCACCGCCTTGCCGGCGGCGAGATCGTCGCCGGTCTTGGCCTCGCCGTGCAGGATTCGGCCGTATTCGTCGAGGTACTTCTCGGTCCACACCAGCGGATTGGCGACGTACTTGCCGTCCACCTTGAGCGCCGGGACGATGTCGGTGATCATGCCCTCGCGGTAGGCGCGGTGCGCCGACCAGGGCTCGCACAGCACGCCGGACTCCATGGCGCGCTCGTTGCCGACCAGGACGGGCAGGAAGTCAGTGGCACCGCCGATAGGGGCGGAGCCGTGCTTGGGGCCGGCCTGCCCGAAGCGGGCGAGGTCCTGCGCAACGGTGAAGTCGCAGGCCATGCCGATCTCCTGCCCGCCGCCGATGCGCATGCCGTTGACGCGGCAGATCACCGGCTTGTCGCAGGCCAGGATAGCCGAGACCATGTCGTTGAACAGCCGCATGTACTGCCGGTATTCCTGCGGGTTGCCGGCGTAGTACTCGGCGTATTCCTTGGTGTTGCCGCCGGTGCAGAACGCCTTGTCGCCGGCCCCGGTGAACACCACGCACACCACGTCGCGGGCGTTGGAGGCGGCGCGGAAGGCGAGGATCACCTTCTTCACCATGTCGGTGGTGTAGCTGTTGAACTGCGCCGGGTTGTTCAGCGTGATCCAGGCGTTGAACAGGCCGGCGGCGACGCTGCCGTCCGGACGGCGGGCCGGACGCTTCTCGAACAGCACGCTGGGGGCCGGGCCATTGAACTCCACGGCCGCGAGGTCGTGGTCCTTAACCTCGGCCGGGGCGGTGCTGCGGATGACGGAGTTGGTGTCGGCTGTCATTGTTCTAATTCCTCCCGTCACGCCGCCGGCACGAGGATGGCGCGGCGCTTGAGCGTGCGCGCGTGGGCCTCGTGGAAGACGTGGTTGATGTCGTTGAGCGGATGGCGCTCCACGAAGGGCGCCAGCTTGATCCGGCCGTCGAGCACGAGGTCGAGGGCGGCGGGGTAAAGTTCCGGCGGGCAGCCCCAGTTGCCGAGCGCGCGGGCGTGGAAGGCCATCAGGTTGGACAGCCGCACCTCCACCTTGTCCATGGTGAAGCCGACAACGCACAGCGTGGCGCCGTGGACCAGCAGGTTGTAGGCAGTGGTCTGGCCGGCCCCGGTACCGGAGCACTCGAAGATCACCCACTCGCGCTGGCTCAGGCCCCGCGCCTTGGCAAAGGCACCGATCTCCTTCTTCAGCGCGCGCGGGTCGAACTCCCGCACGTTGAAGGTCTTGGCAGCACCGTACTCGGCCAGCGCGTTCAACTTGTCCTGATCGACGTCCAGGGCCACGACGGTCGCCCCAAAGGCGGCGGCGATCTGCACGCAGTGGGTGCCCACCCCGCCGACGCCGATGACGATGGCAAGCTGGCCGGGCGCCACGCCCGCCTGCACCACCGCCTGGTACGGCGTCGTCACCGCGTCGGCGACCCCCCAGACGTCGGCCAGGGTCAGGCCGGCGGCGGCAAGGCGCGCCTCATCGACCGGGCACAGACCCTTGGCGGGCACCACGACGTGGGTGGCGAAGCCGCCCTGAATATCGTTGCCGGGCATCTTCTGGTTCGGGCAGATGGTGCCCTTGCCGCGCCGGCACAGGTCGCATTCGCCGCAGGGCATCACCGCCGGAACGATCACCGCCTTGCCCAGCCAGGACTCGGCTCCGGCCCCAGCCTGCGTCACGCGGCCGGAAATCTCATGTCCAAGGGCCAACGGCAGCGGCTGGTTGGTGCGCACGCCGTCGTAGTAGTAGCCGAGATCGGTGTGGCAGACGCCGCAGCCTGCGACCTGTACCACCACCTCGCCTGGGCCCGGAGTGGGATCCATCGGCACCTGCGCCATCGGTTCGCCCGCGGCGGTCATCACCCAACGATGCGGCGACAAGCTCGTCTCCTTCGTGCTCGGGGTCTTCGTGGGGTCACCGCGTTGCGATTTAATCGTAACGCGGCGTTACCTCCGTCAATTGGGTATAGAAGTACCGATTTACCTAATTGCCGTCAAGTGCCTTTTGCGGCACTGAAGATCAGCCCCATCACCACAGCCCCCCGGACCATGCCGAACTGAACCGCGCCGGAATTTCCGGAGGCCCCATTTCCTGAGAGGATGGGGTCATCATGACGAAACAGGCAGCCCCCAAATACGCCCGCGAAGTCAGCAAGCGCGCGGTTCGGATGGCGTTCGATCACGAAGGGGAGCACGCCTCGCAGTGGGCGGCGATCGGCTCGATCACGGCGAAGATCGGCTGCAATCCCGAGACGCTGCGGGGCTGGGTCCGGCAGGCCGAACGCGACCAGGGCAAGCGGCCGGGGCCGACGACAGACGAGCGGGAGCGGATCAAGGCGCCGGAGCGCGAGAACCGCGAGTTGCGCCAAGCGAACGAGATCCTGCGCAAGGCGTCGGCGTACTTTGCTCAGGCGGAGTTCGACCGCCCGTTCAGGAAATGATCGTCTTTATCGACGCTCACTGTGCCGTCCACGGGGTCGAGCTGATCTGCAAAGTGCTGCCGATCGCCCCGTCCACTTATCACGCTCATGCCGCCCGGCGGGCCGATCCGTCCAAGGCGCCGGCCCGCTCGCACAGCGACACGGAGCTGAGGGAGGCTATCCGGCGGATCTGGGACGTTCGCCACCCTGGAATGGGTGGACTGGTTCAACCACCGGCGCCTGCTCGAACCTATCGGCAACATCCCTCCCGCCGAGGCGGAGGCGCGTTATCATGCTCAAACCGAGAACGTCCCCATGGCGGCGCGGTTCAGTGCCGGCCGGCCCTACAGCGTTGTCGTCTGGCGTGAAGCCCCAACGCCGCAAGGAGTCGTCAATCGCCGAGCACCGAGACGACTCCCTCGGGCCTGGGCGGCGCCCGCCGGGGATGTCGTTCCGCAGCGATCAGCTTCAGCATGGTCGCCACGGAGATCGAGCTGAGCGTTACCCGGGTGATGTCCTCGATCTCCTCCAGCACGTTGCCGAGGACCCGCCCCTCCGGTGTGGCATCAGCCGCCTCACGCCCGCTATCACCGGACGAGTCCACATCCTCGAACAGACGGATGAGATCAAGGAGCGTGATGCGCTTGGCGTTGCCGACAAAGCGGTAACCGCCGCCGGCGCCGCGCACCGCCTCGACCAGGCCGGCCCGGCCCAGCGAGCGCAGCACCTTGGACAGGTGGTTGACCGAAATTCCAAAGCGATCGGCAATCTCAGTGGCCGAGAACTGCTTATCCGAATCGGACGCCAACTCGAGAATGGCGTACAACGCCAAGCGCGTGGCCACCTGCAGTCTCATGATCAAAGGCCTTTTTCGAGTTCAATGAAGGGCCCCGCCCGCATGCCCTGGCTCCGGAAAAAGGACATCAGCAGCGTCTGGTCCTTACGGACCATCGTGCGGACGGTGCTCACGCCCGCCAGGCGGAAGCACGCACAGATCGTGTCTACCAGAAGCGACGCCACCCCCTGAAGCCGAGCGCCCGGCTTCACGTTCACGGCAAAGATCCAGCCACTTGGACGCGAGCCGAACTCCCAGGCGCGGATCTCCCCAACAATGAAGCCGACCAGGGTGTCGCCACTTTCCGCGATGATGAAGAAGCGATCCAAGCGGTTCTGTCCATACCACTCATACTGCTCTGTCCAATACTGCTCCTTCGCAAGCCCGGTGATCTCGGCGTCAAGAGCGATCACACCAGGCAAATCGGAGGGCTCAGCCGGACGGGTGCTCAGCGTCGCTTCGGTGGGTGCGGCGGTCCGGGGCGGCATCTCTGCATTCCTGTCGACGATCACGCGAAGTGAACGGGAAGCACGGGGTATCGGGAAATTCGTCATCCAAGTACCCCATAAATGGTGAGTGCGCCCAGCGTCGGCAACGCCGATCCACACCACGCCTGCATAGCAAGCAGCCGCTTCGTCATCCTGCAAGACATACCCTGATCTCCGCCACCAACGAAGGCTCTTGAGCATTGCACATAAATCGGTATAATGGTACTGCTTTGCTTTAATATGGCGCAAAGCTGGCCGACGAGGTTCCGCAGAGCTTGGAACAGCGGCAGACGTGATCCTGCCGAGGACCATCATGCATTGCCGGACCATCAATCCGATCAGCTCGAACACAGCGCCCCCATCAGCCGGTTCAGCGGTTCAGCCTTTGGCGGACCCACCATGAAGGGCGCTCGGGAGATGACAACCCATGTCTAGAGATTCGGTCATGATAGCCTTTGTTGGCAGTGGCGGTGCCGGCGTCATGACGGCCGGTCAGATGCTGCTCGACGCGGCCGCGAACGTGGGGTGGTACGGCCTCATGTCGCGATCCTCGGGCCCGC
>JAEYOB010000845.1 GCA_023412175.1 Pseudomonadota bacterium
AACCGGTAGGGGACCGGCCATGCCGCAGCTCGTCCCCATCGACGACCCCACCGACCCGCGCATCGCCGCCTACCGCGACGTGCGCGAGCGCGATCTGGTCGGCCGCGAGGGCCACTTCATCGCCGAGGGCGAGCTGCTGCTGCGCATGTTGATCCGCTCGCCCCGGCATGCGGCCCAGCACAGGGCGGTGTCGCTGCTGCTGGCGGAGAAGCGGGTGGCGGGGCTGATGCCGCTGCTGGAGGAACTGCCGGAGGGCGTGCCCGTCTACACCGCCGGCCAAGCGGTGCTGGACGCCATCGCTGGGTTCCCGCTGCACCGGGGCATCCTGGCGCTGGGCCGGCGGGAGCCGCTGCCCCCGGCCGGCGACCTGCTGGGACGGCTCAGGCCGCGGGCGCTGGTGGTGGCGCTGTTCGGCATCGGCAACCACGACAACATGGGCGGCATCTTCCGCAACGCGGCCGCCTTTGGGGTGGACGCCGTGCTGCTCGACCCGACCTGCTGCGACCCGCTCTACCGCAAGGCGATCCGGGTGTCGGTCGGGGCGGCGCTGCTGCTGCCGACGGCCCGGCTGGAGGGGGATGCGGTGGAGCTGTTCGCCCGGCACGGCTTCACGCCGCTGGCGCTCAGCCCGGCCGGGGAGACGACGCTCGCGGGACTGAAGCGGCCTGACCGCGCCGCCGTGCTGCTGGGCTCCGAGGGGCCAGGGCTGCCGGCGGATCTTCTGGCGCGGGCGCGCACGGTGCGCATCCCGATGGCCGGCGGGTTCGACTCGCTGAACGTCGCCACGACCAGCGGGATCGTTCTGCACCATCTGGCGTGCGGGGAGGGGTAGCGCGGTTGGACGTGCCCCCACCCCATCCCTCCCCCGCTGGCGCTGGGGAGGGGGCAGAACGGCCGAGTTCCCTCCCCTGCTTTAGCGGGGGAGGGTCAGGGTGGGGGCAATACTTCGCCTAGACCGCCCGGCTGTGCCGCCCGGCGCCCGTGGACAGGTACGTGTCGAAGCGCGCGGCCGGGATGCGCATCAGCGGACGGGCGGATTCCGGCACGCTCAGCCGCCGGCCTTCCACCGCCGCCACGCCGTCGGCCACCAGGTCGCCCATGCCGGCCAGTTCCTCGTCGAAGGTCTCGGGCGGAAGGCCGTGCTGCACGGCCACCGCGTCGAGATCGACGGCCATGTCGCACATCAGCCGCTCGATCACCGCGCGGCGCACCCGGTCGTCCTCGCTGATCGCCAGCCCCTTCACGGTGGGGAGGCGGCCGGCGTCGATGGCCTCGGCGTAGTGGGCGAAGGGCACGGCGTTCTGGATGTAGCCTTGCGGCAACTGGCCGATGGAGGACGCGCCGAAGCCCAGCAGCACCTCGGACTCGTCCGTGGTGTAGCCCTGGAAGTTGCGGCGCAGCTCGCCCTTCGCCTGCATCACCGCCAGCTCGTCGGTCGGCTTGGCGAAGTGGTCGAGGCCGACGGTGACATAGCCGGCGTCGGTCAGCGTCTTGGCGATGGCGGCGAACTGGTCCCAGCGGCCGTAGGAATCGGCCAGCTCGGATTCCACGATCTTCTTCTGGTGCGACTTCATCCACGGCACGTGCGCGTAGCCGAAGACGGCGAAGCGGTCGGCGTCCATGGACAGCGCGATCTCGGCCGAGCGGGTGACGCTCTCCACCGACTGGCGCGGCAGGCCGTACATCAGGTCGAGGTTGATGTGGCGGATGCCGTTCCCGCGCAGCCATTCGAGGGTGCGCTCGGTCATCTCGCGCGGCTGGATGCGGTTGACCGCCTTCTGGACGTCGGCGTCGAAGTCCTGCACGCCCAGCGAGGCGCGGTTGACGCCGGCGCGGCCCAGCGCCTTCGCCATGTCCTCGGTCAGCGTGCGCGGGTCGATCTCCACCGCGATCTCGGCGCCGTCCACGATGTCGAACCGCTCGCGCACCATGGCCATCAGCGCCTCGAAATCCTCCGGCGCGGTCATGGTCGGCGTGCCGCCGCCGAAGTGGATGTGCGCCACCTTCATCCGGCCGGGGATGCAGTCGGCCACCATGCCCACTTCCTTGCGGATGTGCGCCAGATACTCGGCGATCGGCTCGTAGCGGGCGACGATCTTGGTGTGGCAGCCGCAGTACCAGCACATCTCCTTGCAGAAGGGGATGTGGATGTACAGCGAGCCGGCCTTGGCCGGGTCGATGGCGCCCAGCCAGCTCCGGTACGTCTCATGCCCCACGTTGGGCGAGAAGTGCGGTGCCGTCGGGTAGCTGGTGTAGCGGGGAACGCGCAGCCCGTCGTACTTGGCGAGGAGCGCGGAATCCATGGCGCCGGCGGGGGCGGAGGTCTGGGATGCGGTCATGGCGGGAGAGTGCGTCCGGGCCTGAAAAAGGGCTTTGATCCAGGTCAAGCTCCCATTCTGTTACCCGAATGCGCAGGACGACAACCGTAGAATGGCTGGGGGATTGGCCGGCGTGTCGACGGCTCAGTCGCCGAACCGGTAGCCGACCCGGACGCCGGCGAAGGACATGCCGCCGTTCTCGGCGTGGAACCAGCCGCCGTTCGACATGTGCGCCACGTAGGCGCCGACCGAAACATGGCGGGTGAAGGCGTAGCCCACCTCCAGGCTTTCCCGTAAGAGCACGCGCGTGCCCAGCGTCTCGCGGTCCCTGCTGGTTTCGACCCGGCCGACGGGCTTGCGGCTGGAGCAGCTTCGTTGGATTTCCTCGGCCGTGCACGGGCGCGTGGTGCTGTGCAGGTTGCCGTTGTGGAGCGCCAGGCCAAGGCTGGGCGCGACGAAGAGGCCGCTGTTCGTGGTGTAGATCCAGGACACCCCGCCGTAGACCGTGTGCGTGTTGCCTTCGGTGTTCACCGTGGCGCCGAGCATCGCCCGCGGCGCGGCGATGGCCTGGAGAAGCCTGGACTCGAACCTGGCGACCGGCAGCGGCCGGCTCAGCGCTTCGAAGTTGACGTCGATCGAGTTGTGGCGGGCGTGGCCGCGATGCTCGATGTCGTGCAGCAGGACACCCAGCTTCACTTCCAGGGGCGGGGCATTGCGGAGCGGCGGGGGTTCCTCGGCCCGTGCCGGCGCGATGCCCAGCAGCAGCGGAAGGGTTGCGGTCGCCAGGGCACTGCGGAAACGGGCCATGTCGCCTCGCGACAGCCAGGGAAAACGGCATCCGGGCCATGAGTGTAGTGCAGGGCTGCATGACGGGCTGCTGGACTGATGGGCTTACACGCCGGGGGTATGCCGGCGATGCCGCGGCGCCATAGCCCGCCCGTCCAGGTGCCGTTCCAGGAGGCGCAGGTTGCGGACGTTGGACTTGAAGGCGATGTCGAAGATGGTGCCGACCACCGGGACCGATCCCCCCGCCCAGTCCAGCGCGACGTTGCCCAGCATGCGGACGATCAGCCCCTTCGGCGCGCCGAGCGCCGCTGCCTCCCGGATGATGTGCAGCGAGACCAGCGCCGTCAGGGTGTCGCCGGCCACCGGGACCAGGCTGGCGATGCCGTCCCAGCCGACGCCGATGCGGGTGCCGGGGATGGTCCAGCGGGTGTCGAGCAGCCGGCTCAGACGGCGCAGGCGGTCCAGCCGTTCCTGGCGGTTGTCGATGCCCGCGGCGTTGGTGCGCCGGGAATGCGGATAGGTCATGCTCATGCGGGATCAACCGCCGGGAATGCCGTCCAGTTCCTGCCCGCGCGCCGGTGCGGCGGCGCCGCGCGGCTGGAACGCCAGCACCGCATAACCCACCAGCGCCGAGGCGAACGAGCCCACCAGCACGCCCAGCCGCACGGCGACGTCCTTGTCCGGATCGCTGAAGGCCAGCGCGCCGATGAACAGGCTCATGGTGAAGCCGATGCCGGTCAGCACCGCCACGCCGTAGACCTGCAACCACGAGGCGCCCGCCGGCAGCGGCGCCAGCCGCAGGCGCACGGCGATCCACACCGCCAGCATGACCCCCACCTGCTTGCCGACGAACAGGCCGAGCGCCACGCCCAGCGTGATCGGCGCCAGCAGGCTGGCGGGCGTGATGCCGCCCAGCGGCACGCCGGCGTTGGCCAGGGCGAACAGCGGCAGGATCAGATAGGCCACCCAGGGGTGCAGCGCGTGCTCCAGCCGGTGCAGCGGCGTTTCCTCGGTGCGGTCGCCGTCGCCGCGAAGCGGGATGGCGAAGGCCAGCGCCACGCCGGCCAGCGTGGCGTGCACGCCGGACTTCAGCACGCACACCCACAGCACCGTGCCGACGATCATGTACGGGGTGAGCCGCCTGACGCCGATCAGGTTGAACCATCCCAGCAGCAGACCGCAAACCGCCGCGAAGCCGAGCGCCGTGGGCACCACGCCCTCGGTGTAGAAGGCGGCGATGATCACGATGGCGCCCAGGTCGTCCATGATGGCGAGGGCCAGCAGGAAGACGCGCAGCGAGGTCGGCACCCGTTTGCCCAGCAGCACCAGCACGCCGACGGCGAAGGCGATGTCGGTCGCCGCCGGGATCGCCCAGCCGTGCAGGTTCGTCGGGTCGTCCAGGTTGAAGCCCACATAGACCAGCGCCGGCACCGCCATGCCGCCCAGCGCAGCGATGGCCGGCAGCGCCGCGCGGGCCGGAGTGGACAGCTCGCCGGCCAGGATCTCGCGCTTGATCTCCAGCCCGACCAGCAGGAAGAACACCGCCATCAGCCCGTCGTTGATCCAATGGTGCAGCGACATCTCCAGCCCGTGCGGGCCGAGGTGCAGCCCGGCCGGCAGGTGCAGCAGCCCCTGGTACAGCGGCGCCGCGGCCGAATTCGCCCAGACCAGGGCCAGGATGGATGCTGCCAGCAGGACGACGCCGCCCGACGCCTCGTTGTGCAGGAAATGGCGAATGGCGGTGAGCTTCACGGCAATGTCTCCTGGCTTACCTCGGGAACGACACGGTCGCGCACATGTATTGCTGCGGATGCGAAATTCAATGCCACAGCTTCCGCTTTGAATTTCACATTTTCTTAAACGGCGCATCATGCGGTCGTAACCCGACCTAGGCAAAAGGGGCGCGGCGAAACGCCGCGTCCTGCCGGTGGCTTCCCCGGTAAGTGGCTGATGGAGTTGGTGTTTCATGTGGGGGAGGGCAGGCGTCGGAGAGCCTTGCCAACAGCCATATACCATTTTCTCCGCTGGTCAGGGAGCGAGGTCTTCGGTGACAATCGGCCCAATCAAAGAAAAAGCCGCACGGCATATGAATATCCGGGAAAACGAATATCCGGGAGGAAACATGACACCCTTGTATTGCGCCTGCTGCGGGCGGCCCTTCAAGCGTGCATCGCATCGCGGTCCTGCCCCGCTCTACTGCTCGCAGGATTGCCGCCGCCAGATCGCGGTGCGCCGGCGGGTTTGGGCCGGCGTCGACGCGGCCGTGTGGGCCGCCGTCCGGGAGGGAAGGGGAGGCGCGCACGCGGTGACGGCCGGTCACTGAGCGGCGGTCGCGCCGCCGGTTCAAGGGGGAGCGGCGTCCGCCTCCAACCCGTCCACGAAATCGTCCAGGCACCGATCCTCGACGGTGCGATGATCGAGCACGAGGTGCAGCAGGAACGGCATCTCCTGCCGGAGCAACCCGTCGTCGTGACGCTCGGCGGCGGCTGACAGCTTGTCCAGGAAGCGGCGGATCAGCCCGTGCATCTCCTCATGCCGGCCGGCGTCCGGATAGCGGGTATCCCGCATCAGGTCGCGTTCATGCGCGAAGCGCGCCTCAAGCGCGGCGTCCAGCCTTTGCATCTCGGCCAGCGTCGCGGCGTCCGCCGGCCCGCTCACGCACGTCTCGTAAAGGCGGCCGAGATGGTCGAGGATAAGACGGTATTCGTCGCTCAACGTCCGAAGATTGACTGCGTCCATGCCTCGACGCCTTTCCGTCGCTGGAGAACGGCATCGATACTATCATGTATTGTGAAAATCGCGGCGCGCACAAGTTGAGGCGGGTTGTCGCAGCGAAGCCGTCTTATCCAGCATCAATGATAATTTTCCGGAAATTTGTCCGGTACTTTCATCAAGTGCGTGTGACGTGGCGGTGATCTCGTCGGCGGCGCAAGCATTTCTTAACCACACGAGAGGAGGGTGAACCATCTTCCGACTGGTACCGGTATGGCCGCCATGACTCTCGATGTATCGCGCCGTGTGGACGATCTGACGCCGCAGGAGGCCACCACCGTGGTCCGCGCGTACGAGACGGGCCTCATGCATGAGGACCACGATGACGCGTTCGCGCTGGCGATGGGCGTGTTCCGTGCCTTCCGGCCGGACCTGCCGCTGGCCGTGATCGCGTCGGAACTGGAATTGCTGCTCGCCTGCGCGCCCAAGCTCGGCGCACCTTACGTGTTCTGCGAATAACGCTGAGCCGTGGGCAAGCCCGCTCCGCGCGTCGGGGCGGGCCTTCGTTTGACCGGAAAGGCGTTTTCGTCCGGCGTGGCGCCGTCGCCAATCATTCGAAAGTATGGTCTCAAATAGATTGCCGGCTTTGCCCTGCAACTCGGCGAGACACCGAACGGTCAGGCATTCTACCCTTCACCGGGCAAGCAGTAAGCCTTGTACACGATCTTTCCGCGCCGCAGGTCGATCAGTTCCAGCGTGCCGGAAATGTTGCTTGAGTTCAGAAATTTCTCAAGCATCTGGGTCGCTTCGACCAAATACTTCAAGGTTACTTCTTCGCTACCGTCAGGTCCTGGTTGGACAAGGCAATTTATTTCATAATGCACGTTGCAGTTCCCGTCCAAACAAGAGCTGAATAACTGCCGACAGGCCGGTTATACTCCGCTGCGGCTGCAAGTCAATCCTGTCGTGCTGCAACGCTCACGCCTTTGAAACTGGGTATAAAAACAACAATATTTCAAAAATAGTCATTGATGGGTGGCCTGCTTGATATTTTATTATTATGTCGGCGTGCCTCTATGCTGTTGGCTCACGGTGCATCCGTCAGGGTCTTACGCCGAAAGTGCTAGCGATGACAAGGTGCGGAAAGCTGCGCCGCGGCGCACGCGCGGAGATGGCCGGAACCCTTGCTGTGCCTGGGGCGACTCGGGCGCGCGGGGCGCCCGGAGCGGCCTTTCCCTACAGCTTGGTTTCCGGTTTGGGCTTCGCCTGGTCGGCGCTGTCGGCGGTGTGCGTGTTGCCCGGATCGATGAGCGGCTGGAGCGCCGGGGCGAGGCTCTTGAGAAGCTGCGCCGGCAGCGCCGAGGTGAAGCGGTAATGGTCCGCCTCCGGCCCCTGCACGAAGGCCGTCATGGTACCGAAGAAGCGGTCGCCGATATAGAAGACGAAGGTCGCCGTGCGGTTGACCGCGCGGGATTCGATCAGGTTGCCGCCCGGGCCGTAGCGGTCCAGCCGGTGGTCGCCGGTGCCGGTCTTGCCGCCGATCGGGATGGCCTGGCCCGAGGTGTCCTTGAAGGCGCCCCAGACGCGCTTGGCCGTGCCGTTCTGCGCCACGTCCATCAGCGCCCGGCGCAGCGTCGCCGCCACCTCGGACTTGATGACCCGTTTGCCTTCCAGGGGGCCGAGGCCGACCACCGCCTCGTATGGGGTACCGGCGGCGAAGTGCAGCTTGTTGACGCGCACGGTCGGCTGGCGGATGCCGTCGTTGAGGATGATGCCCATCAGTTCGGCCAGCGCCGCCGGCCGGTCGGCCGAGCTGCCGATCGAGGTGGCGTAGGAGGGGATCAGGTCGAACGGGTAGCCCAGCCGCTTCCAGCTCTCGCCGATGCGCAGGAACGCCTCTTCCTCCAGGCCGATGCGGATGCGCGTGTTCTGCGCCTGCTGGCCCTTCTTGAACAGCCAGCGATAGCTCTCCTGCCGGGTGTCGGCGGAGGCTTCCAGCACGTCCTGGCGCTTGGCGCCGGGGTTCTTCTGGAGGTGCGCCACCAGCCACAGCTCCAGCGGGTGGACGCGCGCCAGATAGGCGAGGTCGTTCAGCGGGAACTTGTCCCGCCCGTACTTGGAATACAGCGTCGCGATGGCGCCGTCGTCCAGCTTGGCGTCGGGCAGGCGGGCGCGCATGAAGCGGGCGAAGGCGTCCACCCCGGCCTCCGGCCGCACATAGCGGAACACCACCGCCAGCCGGTGCGGCGCCGGCCGCGTGCGGCTCGCCAGCAGGGTCAGCGCCTCGTCCGGGCTGCGCTTGCGGTAGACGTTGTAGAAGCGGTTTAGGAACTCGCTGCCTTCCTTGTCGGCGAAGCGGGCGAGATAGGCCTGCCGGGCCGGATGCTCGGGGTTCTGCAGGATGTCGGACGAGTCGTCGCCGCCCTCGGCGGTGTAGAACTGCACCACGTCCCGCATGATGCGGATGAAGGGCAGGTTGATCGAGCTGCGCAGCGATTCGGTGACGGTGGGGACGCTGCCGTTGTCGCGGTTGTTGAAGTTCACGAAGGTGTGCAGGCCGCCGCCGGTGAAGAAGGCTTCCGCCGGGCTGGCCGAATAGCGGCGCTCCATGGCGGCGTCGAGCATGGCCGGCAGGCTGCGGTCCCTGGTGCCGATCAGCCATTCCGCCGCCCAGCGCGTCAGGTTGTCGGACGCCTCCTCCCGCACGTCGGCCAGGAACTCGCGCGGCAGGTGGCCGTAGCGGGTGTGCAGCTCGGCGACGATCTCCAGGTAGGTGGTCAGCGTGCGCAGCTTCGCCGTGGAGCCGAGGTCGAGTTTGGCCCCTTCGTTGATGTCCAGGGGCTGGTCGAAGTTGTCGGCCTGGATGCGCAGGTGGTTGGCGTCCGGCCCGCGCTCGTACAGCGTGATCGAATAGATGATCTTCGACAGGTCGTTGCCCTTGACGTCCAGCAGCCGTTCGCCGGTCAGGCCCATCTGGGCGGCGAAGGCCGGGTCGTTCAGCTTCGCCAGCGTCGCCACCACGCGCTGCTGCGTCGGGTTGTCCAGCGACGTCTCCACCGTCACGTCGGTGCGGTCGAGCTGGTACAGGCTCGGCACGCCCAGCATGGACAGGAGGCGGGCGCGGATGGCGTTCGGCGCCTTCTGCTCGACGAAGGAGGCGGTCTGCGCTGGCGGCGGCTCCTCGCGGAACTTCAGCCTGGTGGCCAGCGCGGCGTCGCGCAGCGCGTCGTCGATGATTCCGGCCTGCGCCATGATGCGCAGGTAGCTGTCGGCCAGCCGCTCCAGCGCGGGGCGGTCGGCGATCAGGTAGTGCGACGGCCGGCGCTGGGCCAGCATCAGGCTCAGCACCTGCTTGTAGGCGAGCGCCTTCAGTTGCAGCGAGCGGGCGTCCTGCGCCGGCTCGGCCAGCGCCTTGACGGCCAGCGCCAGGTCGGTGCCGTACCAGGCCCACAGCCCGTCGCCCAGGCCGTTGACCTCGCCGAAGCCCGGCCGGCCGGTCAGCGGCGTCGAGTTCAGGTAGTCCATCAGGATGCGCTGCCGCGCCTTGGTGGTGTCCTCGCCGTCGAGGTAGGCGCGCACCGAGGCCGAGATCATCTGGCGCAGCTTCTCCGACGCGCCGGCGGTCTGGCCGTCGGGCGAGTGCCGGTACTTCTCGATCTGCGTGGCGAGCGTCGAGCCGCCGGGCGAGCGCGTGCCGGGCCTCACCCACTGGATGGGCAGGGCCAGCACGGCGGCGCCGAAGCGTTCCCACTCCACGGCGGGGTTGCGGCGCGGCTCGTCGGTGTTCAGCAGCTCGCGGTTCTCGATGAACAGCAGCGTGTCGGCGACCAGCGGCGGCACATCCTCGAAGCTGTTGAACACGCGCTCGGGATAGCGGGCGGAGAACAGCGCGGCGCCATTGCGGTCGAGCAGCGTCAGCCCGCCGCGGGTCTTCTCGTGGTAGATCGGAAAGCCGCCCTTTGCCATGAACCGGTCGAGCGCCGGCGAGGCGTGAGCCTGCATCTCGACGGCGTACATGTCGTCGGTCAGCGTCTTCAGGTGCTGGGGCAGGGCGGTGTAGCCCAGGCGCTCGTTGTACGGGCCGAAATTCGGGTGGCGGGCGACGGGGTTCGGTCCGTCGCGCAACGCGAAGGTCATGTCCTCGGCGTAGGACGACAGAAGACGCGCCTGCAACCGGGAGGTGCGCATCTCCTCCATCCCGACGGCTCCCAGACCGCCGAGCAGAGCCAGCGTGGAGATGCCGAGAATCGTACGCCGCCAGAAGGACCGTGTCATAGAGGACCAGCCACACCGCGATTTGGTTAAAATACCACCCAAACCGATGGGCGGTATGGCTAGAATATAAGTTTAGGATGGTTAAGAAGCGGTGTAGCGGGATCTCCTTCCGGCCCTGAAAATGCCCGCAAAAAAGCTTTACTCAGAAATTGTTTGGCAGCGTTGCGGCGATGTCACGGACTCGCCTTTAAGTAGTGAATGCTTTGGGGGGTGGCGATCCTTGCCGTTGGTTCGATGCCTTCCTGTTGGCGTCTTGATGCGCCTGTTGACCGCGGGGACGGGAGCGTGGAGCCTGTTCCGGCGCGAACGGAAGGGCGGGAGGATGGAATGGGCACGGATTGGGCCTTGTTCAGGAGCATGATGGAGAGCGCCATCGCCGCCTGCGAGCGTCTGGAGGCTCTCGGCCTCCGCGAGGAGGATCGTGGGGCCATCGCGCAGGTGGATGGCCAGCCCATCTCCGTCTTCGACGTGCTGACCAGTTCCTGGACCTACCCGGAGGCGCTCCGCTACCGGATCATCCGGCAGCGGCACGAGGCCGGTACCGACCAGCCCTATGTGCCGGAGACTGCCCGCGTTCTGGTGAACGTGGCCCAGGCGTGCGCGGAACTGATCGGTGCGGGCGCAATCGCCCCGGCGGATCAGGAGTGCCGGGCGATGGCGCGCTGGTATGGCGAGCATGCCCTTCCACTGATCGAGCGGGCCGTCCAGGCTGACCGGCAAGGCGAGTGAATCCGGGCTTTCCCGCGGCTTTCACCGTCTTGGCCTCGCCCTGGCGGGAGGGGGCGGGGCGACGGTTGCCGGAAGCCGTCCTACGGCTGTTCCGGCGCCGTGCGATAGCGGCCGTGCGGGCTGTCCCAGGTGTCGCCGCACAGAGCCATCAGATCCACGGACACGCCGTGGCGTTCCAGCAGGCTCTGCGCGTAGGTGGCGTACAGCCGGCCGAGCAGGAGCGGCATGTCGGCGCGCGGTGGGGCAGCCTCCCCGGAGCGTTCCTCCAGGGCGTCGATGGCGCTCCGCAGCGCGACGTGATCGACCATGGCTCCTCCCACGCCGTTCAGCAGCGTGACCATTTAGTGACTAACCTGACGTAAAGTGCAGCCTTCTGCGCTTGGGTGCAATCTCTACAAGCGATCTATGGACATAAAGCACTTCGGTCGGATGGCCGGGCCTGCCGGCCACAGCTTCAACCAATGGCTTGGCACTGCGTTTTCTCTTGATCATTGGGGGCGCCGGGCCCAACGGCAGAAAGCTGTCGCGGGAACGGTCTAGGTCAAGTCATACGACTTTTGCCGTGAATACGCTGGCATCCCCAAGCGAAGCGAACCGGTTCATGCGCCGTTGCCCGGCAGCCAGCAGAGAGTTTTTTGCCGCGGCAACTCGCACAACGTGCACAACCGGGGTATCGTTGGGGTGCGGCGCGGCCTCACTGAGCTGGCCGCCATGTTTTCCGTGAGGCGGTTGCCATTTGACGCTGCCCACGATGGCGCCGGCGGATTCAAGCAAGAAATAAGGGAAAAGATGCAATTTCCTCTCCTCAGGGTTCGGATTCCGCGGGCGGCGGCGTTTCCAGGGGTGTCGTTGGCCGTTCCTTTTCTGGCTGTCGTGATCTGTATCTCCCTGCTTGCCGCGACCGCCCGCGCCCAAACCGCTTCGCCGAGGGATGCGGTGAGCCGGCTGTTCAGCGAGCCCGCGCTGGAGGCGGCGTGGTTCGCTCCGGCCTTCCTGAGCGCCGTCAGCCTCGACCGGGTCACGGCGCTCGTCACCGGTCTGAAAGACGATTTCGGCGGACTTGTCGCAGTCCACCTCGCCGCGCAGGGCGGGCATGTCGAGTTGGAGCGGGCGGAGGTGCCTTTCACGGTGACGCTCGACGCCTCGGGGCGTATCGCGGGGCTTTTCTTCGGCCCGCCCAAACCCAATGGAAGCGCTCCGGCGGAGCTTGCCGAGCGCATCGGGAAAACCGCCGTGGGACAGGCTGCGGTTCTCGTGCGCGTCGACGGGGTGGAACTTGTGGCCCTCAATGCCGATGTGCCGATGGCGGTCGGCTCCGCCTTCAAGCTCCTCGTCCTGAAGGCCTATGAGGAGGCGATTCGCACGGGCAGGCTCGATCGGGACGACGTGGTGCTCCTCGACGCTGCTGACCGCTCGCTTCCTTCAGGTGTCCTGCAAAGGCTCGCGCCCGGAACGCCGGTTACGGTAGAGCTTCTGGCGGGTCTGATGATCCAGCAGAGTGACAACACCGCGACGGATGCGTTGATCCGCCTCCTTGGACGGGAGGCGATGGAGCGCCTCAGCCCGCGCAACAGCCCGTTCCTGACCACGGGGGAACTCTTCCGGCTGGCCTCGCGGAGCGCGGAGGCGAGGCGCGCCGCCTATGGGGCCGGCACCGGGGAGGAACGGCGCGAGATCCTCGCCGGGCTTTCGGGTACGCCCTTGCCCTCCACGCCCGACCTGCCGCCCAAGGCGACGTGGCGGGAGGCCGAGTGGTTCCTGACCACGCGGGAACTCTGCGATCTGCTCCTGTCGCTGCGGGAGGCGCCGGCGCTGAACGGCGTCCCCGATCCCCTTGTGACCGTGGAGGGCTGGCCCTGGACCGGTTACAAGGGCGGTTCGGAATTCGGCGTGCTGAACCTGTCGGCTGCCGGAACGACGGCCGATGACCGCAAGGTCTGTGCGGTCCTCACCGCCAACGGCGAGCAACCCCAGCCCGAGGGCCGCCTCGCCATGCTCTTCTCCACTCTGTTCCGCGCCGCGGGGCAGGACCGATAAGCAGGCGTCGCCGGCCAGATACCGCGCGCAAATGGATGGAAGCGGTGCCGGAACGCCAGATGCATCCGGGAGGCGTGATGGTGCTGGCAATCACGCAATAATTCCGCTAGGATTATTGTCCTTTAGTGGTGTCGCGAGAAGCGGGATTGCGGGGCGACGATGCTGCAACGACGGCGCGGGAGGCGGTGCCCGACGCACCGCCGTCGGAAGGCTCCCGTGAAACGCGTGGCCAAAACGCGTTTCACGGTGTTTCACTTTGTTTCATCCGCGCCCGAGCAGCGCCTTCACCCGCGCGGCCAGTTCGTCCAGCGGCACCTCGACCTGCTCTCCCTTGCCGAGGTGCTTGACGGTCGCCGTGCCGCGGGCCTTCTCGTCGGAGCCCATGAGGACCACGACGGGGATGCCGGCCTTGTCGGCGTATTTCATCTGCTTGGCGATCTTGCCGCCTTCCAGCTGGATCTCGGTGTTCAGCCCGCCCGCGCGCAGGTCGGCGGCCATGCGGAAATAGTCCTGGGCCAGCGCCGCGTCCATCTGGGTCACCAGCACCTCGGCGGTGGCGCCGGACTCCTTGATCAGGCCGGCGTCCATCAGCTGGTAGAACAGCCGCGTGGCACCGATCGAGATGCCGACGCCGGGCAGGGTGGACTTGGTGTAGTGGCTCGCCAGATTGTCGTAGCGGCCGCCCGAGCAGACCGAGCCGATGCCCTTGTGGTCGTTCAGGAAGGTCTCGTAGACGGTGCCGGTGTAGTAGTCGAGCCCGCGGGCGATGGCGAGGTTGATGCGCACGTAGCCGTCCGGCACCTGGAAGGCCTTCAGCCCCTCGATGACGGTGGTCAGCTCCTCGACACCCTTCACGAAGGTCTCGTTTTCGATGCCGAGCCCGCGCAGCGCCGCCAGCGTCTCGTTGTTGGACTTCTCCTCGGCGATCAGGCCGAGCAGTGTGTCGGCGACCCCGGCCGGGACCTTCAGCTCCTCGCCGGTCAGATTGGCGCGCACCTTGTCGCGGCCGATCTTGTCGAGCTTGTCGATCTCGCGCAGCACCAGCACGCGGGTCTCGGCGTCCGACAGGCCCAGGCCGTCCAGCAGGCCCAGCAGGATCTTGCGGTTGTTGACGTTGATGGTGAAGCCGCCGAAGTCCAGCTCGCGGAACACGTGGTAGATCACCGCCGGCATCTCGGCGTCGTAGTGCAGCGACAGGCTGTCCTTGCCGATGACGTCGATGTCGCACTGGTAGAACTCGCGGAACCGGCCGCGCTGGGCGCGCTCGCCGCGGTAGACGCGCTGGATCTGGTAGCGGCGGAACGGGAAGGCGAGGTCGCGCTCGTGCTCGGCGACATAGCGCGCCAGCGGCACCGTCAGGTCGAAGCGCAGCGCCATGTCGGGCTTGTGGCCCTGGGCGATGGCGCCGGTGGACTGCACGAAATAGACCTGCTTCTCGGTCTCGCCGCCGGACTTGGTGAGCAGCGTCTCCACCGTCTCGAACACCGGGGTCTCCACGGGGACGAAGCCGAAGCGCTCGTAGCCGCGGCGGATGGTGTCCAGCATGCGCTGGAAGGCGACCTGCTGGCGGGGCAGCAGTTCCATCACGCCGGGCGGGGTGCGGGGGGTGATCAGGCTCATGTGATCGGACTTTCGGGCGTCGGTTTCCGGTCTCGGGAGGTCGCCGTTTTTAGCGGCTTTCACCGCGGGCGTCATCCCCCCGCGCGCCGCTAGTCGCCGATGCTGGTGCCAATGCGGACTCCGATGCGGTTGATGCATACGGGGCTGTGCGTCTACAACACGCGCGTTCATCGGCCCCGGAGACCGCCATGCCCACCGACCGCCTGATCCTGCGCCGCCCCGACGACTGGCACGTGCACCTGCGCGACGGCGCCATGCTGAAGGCGGTGCTGCCCTTCACCGCGCGCCAGTTCGGCCGCGCCATCGTCATGCCGAACCTGAAGCCGCCGGTGGTCACCACGGCCGACGCCCGCGCGTACCGCGAGCGCATCCTGGCCGCCCTGCCGGAGGGCTTCGCCTTCACGCCGCTGATGACCGCCTACCTGACCGACACCACCGACGCGGAGGATCTGGCGCAGGGTGCGGCCGAGGGTGTGTTCACCGCCGTCAAGCTCTACCCGGCCAACGCCACCACCAACAGCGCGCACGGCGTCACTGACCTGCGCCGCGTCGAGGGCGTGCTGGAACGCATGCAGGAGATCGGCCTGCCGCTGCTGATCCACGGCGAGGTGACCGACCAGTCCGTGGACATCTTCGACCGCGAGGCGGTGTTCATCGACACCGTGCTGGGGCCGCTGCTGGAGCGCTACCCCACGCTGCGCGTGGTGCTGGAGCACGTGACGACCGAGGAAGCGGTGACCTTTGTGCGCGCCAACGCCGGTTCCGGCCGCCTGGGGGCGACGATCACCGCGCACCACCTGCTGATCAACCGCAGCCACATCTTCCAGGGCGGCATCCGTCCGCACCTCTACTGCCTGCCCATCGCCAAGCGCGAGACGCACCGCCGCGCGCTGCTGGAGGCCGCCATCTCCAGCGAGGGGCCGTTCTTCCTGGGCACCGACACCGCCCCGCACACCATCACCGCCAAGGAAACCGCCTGCGGCTGCGCCGGCTGCTTCACCGCCGCCAACGCGCTGGAGTTGTACGCCCTGGCCTTCGAGGAGGCCGGCGCCCTGGATCGGCTGGAGGC
>JAEYOB010000853.1 GCA_023412175.1 Pseudomonadota bacterium
CGGGCATAGAGGAGGCGGGCGATGGCGAAGGCCAATCCCAAGGTGGTCGGCGGCTTTGTCCTCGGGGCGGCGGTGCTGCTGGTGGCGACGGTCGCCCTGTTCGGCGGCGGCAACCTGCTGGCCGAACGCCCGCGCGCCGGCACCTACTTCCAGGGCTCCGTGGCCGGGCTGGAGGTCGGGGCGCCGGTGACCTACCAGGGCGTTCGCGTGGGCGAGGTGAAGTCGATCCGCCTGGAGGTGAACACCGAGACACTGCAGGCGCGGATGCCGGTGGTGTTCGAGTTCGTCCCCGGATCGGTCCAATGGAGCGACCGGAACCTTAAGGCCAGCGAGTATCCGCGGCTGATCGAGAAGGGGCTGCGGGCCAAGCTGGTGTCGCAGAGCCTGGTGACCGGCCTGCTGGCGGTCGAACTCGGCTACCACCCGGACGCGCCGGCTGTCCGGATCGGCGGGCTACCCGCGTCGGTGGTCGAGATCCCCTCGGTGCAGTCGGATCTGGAGACGCTGAAAACTGCACTGAGCAAGCTGCCCCTGGATCAGATCGCCACCTCTCTGCTGCAGGTCCTGTCCCGCGCGGACGAACTGCTCGCCGAGCCCGAATGGAAGAGCGCCCTGGTCGCGCTCGCCGGCGGGCTGGAGCACTTCGAAAAGCTCATGGGAACGGTGAGCGAGCAATCGCAGCCGTTGCTCGGCGACGTCGGCCGCCTGGCGAAGGAGACCGAAACCGCCATCGTCCTGCTCCAGACCGAACTCAAAACGGCCAGTGCGGAGCTGCGCAGCGTCCTCGGCAAGATCGACGGCGAGGTGCAGCCGCTCAGCGTCCGCGTGCAGGCGGCCGCGGCCGCGGCGGAGAAGGCACTCAAGCAGGCGGACACCACGCTGCGGACGGTTGATACCGCGTTGGACACGCGATCGCCGCTGCGGAGCAATCTGGAGCAGACGCTGGCCAACCTTTCGGTCGCATCGAAGTCGCTGCGTTCCTTTGCCGACCAGCTCGACCGCCGTCCGAACGTTCTAATAACCGGACGGTGACCGCAATGCCCGCACGCGCACCGATACCGCGCCGGCATATTCTGCGGAGCCTGTTGGCCACGGCGGCCCTGGCGGGCTGCTCCAGCCCGTCGCCACGCCTGTACGTGCTCACGCCGATGCCCTCCAACGGCAACAGCATCGGCAGCCGGGGCAACAGGCGTTCCATCGGCGTCCAGCCGGTTGCTATGCCGGAATACCTCGACCGCTCGGAAATCGTCACCTACGCGAGCGTCAACGAACTGGCCGCCAACCGCGACGACCGCTGGGCCGAGCGGCTGCCCAGCAACGTCACGCGGGTCCTGGCCGAAAACCTGTCCATCCTGCTGGCGACGGACCGGGCCTACGTCATGCCGTCCCGGAGCGGCGAACGGCCCGATTACGAAGTGAATGTCGAATTCGAGCGGTTCGAGCGGAGCGCGTCGCGCGAGAGCGTCCTCGACGCGCAGTGGACGATCCATGACGGAGCGACCCGAAAGGTGCTTGTCCGCGATCAAACCCGTCTGGCGTCCCGCGTTCCGGACAACG
Organism: Pseudomonadota bacterium; assembly: GCA_023412175.1. Classification (GTDB taxonomy): domain Bacteria; phylum Pseudomonadota; class Alphaproteobacteria; order Azospirillales; family Azospirillaceae; genus Azospirillum. Next base: position 1,558 of record JAEYOB010000853.1, read on the forward strand.
GCTACACCTCGCTGGTGGCGGCGATGAACGACAGCCTGACGCTGCTCAGCCGCGACATCGCGCGCGCGATCGCAAGCCTGCCGCAGAAGGGAGGCCGCCGGGCGAACTCCTAGCGCGATCCAGCGGATGACGGACGGGCGGGCGTTCGATTCAGATCCTGAGGGGGTATCGATGAAGAGTCTGACGTGGCCGGCATGGCCGGTACTCTGGGTTTCCCTGCTGCTCGGACCTGTAATGGCCGCCGAGGGGCCGCCGTCCGGCGCGCCGCCCGAGGCCGCCGGGCAGGCGGCACAGGACGACCCGATCGACGACGCGGCCATGGACATCCTGGAGCGCATGGCCAACACGCTGGCGGAGGCGCGCGGCTTCAGCGTGACCATCCGGGCCAACTACGACGCGGTGCAGGACACGGGCGAAAAGATCGAATTCGGCGAGCGGCGGACCGTGATGCTCAGCCGCCCCGGCGCGTTGCGGGTCGACTCGCAGGAAAGCGACGGCAAACGGACACAGGTAACGTTCGACGGCACGGCGATCACCGTTTTCGATCCCGCGGAGAACGCCTATGCCCGGATCGAGCAGGCCGGCAGCGTGGACGACGCGGTACACCATATGGTCCAGGATCTCCAGGTGCGGCTGCCGCTGGCCCTGCTGCTGGTCAGCTCGCTTCCGCAGGAGTTGCAGGAGCGTCTGCAGGCCCTCGACTACGTGGAGCGTGACACGCTCGCGCCGGTTCCGGCCGACCATCTCGCCGGGCAGACGGAGGACGTGGACTTCCAGGTCTGGATCGCCGCCGAAGGTCCGCCCCTGCCGCACCGGATCACCATTACCTACAAGACCGAGGACGGCGAGCCGCAGTACCGGGCCGACCTTACGGACTGGAAGCTGAACCCCGACGTTTCGGCAGCGCAGCTCGCCTTCAGCCCGCCGGACGGAGCCGAACGCATCCCCTTCCTGATCAGAAGCCCCCGAACCGCGGCCGGTCACGCGCCTGCGGCTGAGGACGCAGCAGGCGGAGGGTCGGGGGCGTCCGGCAGCGCAGCCGGCAGTACAGAAGGAGCGCCGAAATGAACACCCGGACAATACGGATCGCTTTCTCGATCGCCACGTCCCTCCTCATCTTGGGCGCGTCGGTGGCGGACGCCTACGCCCGCGGCCGCGGTGGCGGCGGCGGTGGCCGCGGCGGTGGAGGCGGGTCCTTCGCCCGCTCGGGCGGCGGCGGTGGCGGAGGGTTCTCCCGCTCGGGCGTCGCGTCGAGCGGCGGTTTTTCGGCCCGCAGCCCCAGCGCCGGCGCGGGAGCCCGGCAGGTCGGGGCTACGGAGCGCTCCGGTCAGCGGGCGGCAACCGCACAGACCGCGTCCCGGCAGTTCGGTTCCACGGAGCGCTCCGGTCAGCGAACGGCAGCCGCGCAGACCGGAGCCCGGCAGGCCGGTTCCACGGAACGCTCCGGACAGCGCGCGGACACGCGCACGGCGCGCCAGGAGGAGCGCACCGAGCGGCAGGGCCAGCGGCAGCAAGGGCAGACCGAGCGCACGGACGCCCGTCAGCAGGGGATGACCGAACGCACGGACGCCCGCACCAACGCGGCGCAGAACATTGCGGGCAACTGGGACGGCTATCATTACTACGACAACGACGACGATTGGGGATGGGCCTTCGCGGGTGCCGCGATCGGGGCGACCGCCGGCTACATCGCGGGGGCGGCAACGGCGGCCCCGACCTACATAACGACGCTTCCCTGCACGCCGAACGTCGTGTCGGCATCGGGGATGACCTACTACGGCTGCGCCGGCACCTGGTACAACCGCAGCTATGTGAATGGAAGCGTCAATTACGTCGTCGTCGGCGCGCCGCCCGGCTACTGATGCCGGTCGGCGTGTGACGGTTTCTCGATCCTCAATGCGGCGTCCTGATCCGGGATTCGATCCTTGTGGGGGGCGGAATGATTCAGAAGGGATTTCGGTCGGCCAGATGGATGGCGGTGCTCGCGGTGCTGCTTTCATGCTCCTTCCAGGCGGCATGCACGACGGACATCGACGATCGTCCGGATTTGCGCGCTGCGCTGGAGCGGTACCGGCATGAGTTCGTGAAGATGTATCCGGGGGAGGTTCTGCCGGTCTCGAATCCCGAGTACCACCTCCTGGCCGGGACGATGCGCCTGGTGCTGGCCGCCTATGTGGACCCCACCAATCCCCAGCTCCTGATCGACCGGGCGCTGGAAGGGTTGTGGGAGAGGAAGGAGAACGATCCCGCCGCTCCCCTGCATGCCCTTACCGAGAGCGCGATCGACCGCATGCTGGCGGGGCTCGATCCCTATTCGAGCTTTCTCGACGCCGAGCGCGTGAACGATCTGCGGGAACAGATACATGGCGAGTTCGCCGGGCTCGGCATCGATGTCGCGATGGACGATCACACGGGGTTCCTTCGCGTCGTCAGCTCAAGCGAGAACTCTCCTGCGGGGCGTGCCGGCGTGCGGTCCGGGGATCTCATCGTCACGATCGACGGGCAGCAGGTGAAGGGCCTTACGCTGAGCGACGCGGCGACGCGCGTCCGCCGAGGCCCGGTCGGCCGTGTGGTCGATCTGCAGGTGCTCCGGCCCGACAGCGGCGTTCCCGTGCGGGTGAGCCTGATCCGCACCGTGCTGAAGGTCCGGCCCGTCGCTTTCCGTCTGGAGCGCGACATCGGCTACATCAGAATCGCGTACTTCAGCGAACTGACGAGCCAAAGCCTGATGGAGGCCGTGGAAAGCATGCGCCAGCAGGCCGGGGGACGGCTGGCGGGCGTCGTGCTCGACCTGCGGAACAATCCCGGCGGTTTGCTCGAACAGGGCGTCAAGGTCGCCGGCCAGTTCCTGGGGCCTGCGGAGATCGTGTCGACGCGCGGCCGTGTCGCGGCCACCCAATACTACTACAGCGGCGGCTCCGGGGACCTGTTGGGCGGGGCGCCTCTGGTGGTGCTGATCAACGGCCTCTCGTCCTCGGCGGCGGAGATCGTCGCCGGGGCGTTGCAGGATCACCGCCGGGCGGTGCTCATGGGAACGCGCAGCTATGGCAAAGGCTCGGTGCAGACCATTTTTTGGCTACCGGGCGGAGAGGGCATCCGGCTGACCACGGCGCATTACTTCCGGCCCTCCGGCGCCCTGGTGGAATGCTACGGCATTTCTCCGAACGTCGAGATCAACCCGCCGCCGGCGCGGACGCCCCTGAGCGCGGCCATAGCCGGGAAAATCCTGCCCGAGCGCGAGGCGTGCGACCCGGCCGCCGCGCCGCCGCCGCCGAGGACATGGCCGGCGGCCGGACTGTGCCCGGAGGTTTCCAGCACGGAAACGGAAGCGCCGTTCGGATTGAAGCGGGATCTGCCGGTCGAATGCGCCCTTGCCGCCATCCGCACCCGCCGGCTGGAGACGGCGATGAGGCGGTGAACGCCTTTCGGTTCAGGGCGGGGGCTTAGGGCGGATCGAGGGAGCCCATGCGCGCCAGCGCCTCGCGCAGCGCCCTGAGGCCCGTGACGCTGTCGCGTGCAAGCCGCATCACGCCGGGGAGGTGCCGGGGTTCGCGCAGCAGCCGCACGGCGACGGCGGACGGACGCAGCGTGCCGTCCGCGGCCAGCCCGGAAACGGCCGGCGGCGGCATCGAGGCGTCCCAGGGATCGGCGACCGCGCGCAGGACGAGGAACGGCAGCCCGCCCTCCCGTGCCGCCGCGGCCACCGCTTCGCTTTCCATGTCGGCGGCGGCCGCGCCGCTGCGCTCCATCAGCGCCCGCTTCCGGGCCGGCGTTTCCAGCACCCGGGCGACGCACGCCATCCGCCCGCCGGACAGGTGGATGCCGGCGAGGCGCGCACGCTCCAGCACGGCCTCCCGCCATGCCGGATCCACAGCGCGCACCGATCCGTTGCCCAGGAGGATCTCTGAAGGCAGCAGCAGCGTGCCGGCCGTGCAGCCGGCGGTCAGGCCCCCGGCCAGCCCGAAGCTGACCAGCGC
>JAEYOB010000261.1 GCA_023412175.1 Pseudomonadota bacterium
GGGTCGCCCCCGCCGGCCGTTAACCGGCACCGTGTTTCCGTGGAGCCCGGACTTTCCTCCCCCAGCGCGAAGCTGAAGGCGACCATCCGGCCGTCTGGCAGGGGCCTATTTATAGAGACGGCCCGCCGGACGCAATGGCCGTAGGGGAATTTTCCGGACCGGTCCCGGCGCGGAGCGGTGCCGGGGGCTGTGCATAACACGGGGCGCCGGTGCCCTACCGCGCGGTCGCCCTGACCAGCGCTCGCAACCGCCGCACCGTCTCCGCATCCGGCTCCCCGGTCAGCCGCTCCGGCACGAAATGGCGCTGGAACGACAGCAGCGCCCGCGGGCACGCCGCGTCGTACCCATACCGTCCCAGCAGCGACGCCACCTCGTCGCCGATGAACGGACCCTCGTCGGCCTGGGACGGCATGGGCCAGATCCCGACGCCGGCCCGCGCCAGCCGCGCCCAGTCGAACAGTTCGCCGGGATCCTCCTTGCGCGACGGTGCGACGTCGCTATGGCCGAGCACATCCTCCGGCCGGATCCCATGCCGCCCCAGAACGGCTGTGCACAGCTCCTCCACGGCGTCCATCTGCGCGGCGGGGAAGGGCCGGTAGCCGAACTCGTGGCCGGGGTTGACGATCTCGATGCCGATGGAGCGGCTGTTGATGTCCACGGCGCCGCGCCAGGAACTCACCCCGGCGTGCCAGGCGCGGCGGTCCTCGGGGACGTGGGCGTAGACCGTGCCGTCCTCGTCCACCGTGTAGTGGGCGCTGACCTGGGCCTTCGGGTCGCACAGCCGGCCCAGCGCGTCGGCCGCCGTCGGCATGCCCGTATAGTGAAGGATCAGCAGCTCGGCGCGCGCGCCGTCCGGCCGCGGGCCGTGGTTGGGGGAGGGGAGGTCGAGCAGCCGCATGGATCCCCTCAGGTCGGGTTGGTCACCTTGTCGTTCACCACGCGCGGCACCCGCATCACGATGATGCCGACGCCGCCCACCGTCAGCAGGCCGCCGAGCGCCAGCGTCCAGGTCACCGGCTCGTTCAGCAGGACCACGCCGGACAGCACGCCGAACAGCGGGATCAGCAGCATGAACGGCACCGCCTGGTTGACGTCGTAGCGCCGCATTAGCCCGTACCACAGCCCATAGGCCACGATGGTCGCCAGCACGGCGATGTAGAACAGCGAGCCCCAGGCCGCCCAGCTCGCGCTGCGCACCGCCTCCCACTGGCCCTGCTCGAACAGCGCCGACAGGATCAGGAGCTGCGGGGCCGCGAACAGGCCCATCCAGGCGTTCAGCGCGAAGCCGTCGACGCTGCCCAGCCGTTTGATCTGCACATTGGCGACGGCGAAGGCGAGGCTGCCCGCCACCACGAGGCCGAGCGCCCACAGGCTGTCGCCCAGGCGCGGCTCCCCGGCGATCAGCAGCACCCCGGCGAACGCCGCCAGCATGCCGACGGCGCGGCGCCAGCCCAGGCGGTCCTTGAACACCAGCGCCGCCAGCAGCGAGGCGAACGGCACCTGCAACTGCGACACCACCGAGGCGGTCGCCGCGTCGATGCCCTTGATGCCGTTGAACATCAGCGGGAAATGGATGGTGCCGAGGATGACCGACAGCGCCAGGACGCCCCGCATCCGGCCGCGCGGCATGCGCACGAACGGCAGCAACAGCGCCGCCACGATCACGAAGCGCAGCCCCATCAGGAACAGCGGCGGGAATTCCAGCAGCGCGATCTTGGAGATCCCGAAATTGATCCCCCACAGCGCCACCACGAACAGCGCGATGAGGAGGTCGAGCGGGCTCATCCCCGCCCGCCTTCCAGTTCCTCGCGCAACGCCTCCAGTTCCAGCCAGCGTTCCTCCGCCGCCGCCAGCTCGGTCTGCCGGGCGTGCAGCGTGTCGCTGGTCTTCTGGAACTTCGCCGGGTCGCGGGTGAACAGGTCGGGGTCGGCCAGCGCGGCCTCCAGCTTGGCGATCTCGGCGCCCAGCTTGTCCATGCGGCCGGGCAGTTCGTCCAGCTCGCGCTGGTCCTTGTAGCTCAGCTTGCCGCGCGGCTTGGGCGCCGCCGGAGCCGTCTCCGCGGGCTTCGGCTTCGCCGCCGCGGCCGGGGCGGGGGGCTTCGCCGCCGGGCGCTGGATCAGATAGTCGGAATAGCCGCCGGCGTACTCGGCGACCAGGCCGTCGCCCTCCACCGCGATGGTGCTGGTCACCAGCCGATCGAGGAAATCGCGGTCGTGGCTGACCAGCAGCAGCGTGCCCTGGTAGTCGCCCAGCACGTCCTCCAGCAGGTCCAGCGTGGCCATGTCCAGGTCGTTGGTCGGCTCGTCGAGGATCATCAGGTTCGACGGCCGGGCGAACAGCCGGGCCCGCAGCAGCCGGTTGCGCTCGCCGCCGGACAGGCTCTTGACGGGTGAGTCGAGCTGGCGCGTGTCGAACAGGAAGTCCTTCATATAGCCGGCGACGTGGCGCGGCTGGCCGTTGACCATCACCTTGTCGCCGCCGAACGGGCAGAGCACGTGGCGGATCGTCTCCTCCGGGTCCAGCCCCTCGCGGCGCTGGTCGAAGTACGCGGTCTCCAGGTTGGTGCCGAGCTTCACCGTGCCGCTGTCCGGCGCCACCTGCCCGGTCAGCATCTTCAGCAGCGTCGATTTGCCGGCGCCGTTCGGCCCGATGACGCCGACGCGGTCGCCGCGCAGGATGCGGGTTGAGAAGTCCTTGACGACGACCTTCCGGCCCTCCGCCCCGCCGTCCGGGGCGTCGAACGCCTTGGCGATGTGCTCCGCCTCGATGACCATGCGGCCGCCGCGCTCCGCCTCGGCGATGGCGAGCTTGGCCTGCTGGCCGCCCTTGATGCGCTCGGCGCGGTCGGTGCGCAGTTGCAGCAGCGCGCGCACGCGGCCCATGTTGCGGGTGCGCCGGGCCGAGATGCCCTCGCGCAGCCACTTCATCTCGCCTTCGATCTTGCGGTCGAGCTTGTGGGCGGCGGCCTCGTCGGCGGCGAACACCTCGGCCTGCCATTCCTCGAACTGGGCGAAGCCCTTTTCGGAAAGGCGGATGCCGCCGCGGTCCAGCCACAGCGTGCGCTTCGACAGATGGGAGAGGAAGGCGCGGTCGTGGCTGATCAGCAGCAACCCGCCGCGGAACGCCTGCAACTCCTCCTCCAGCCACTCGATGGTCGGCAGGTCCAGGTGGTTGGTCGGCTCGTCCAGCAGCATCACGTCGGGCTCGCCGACCAGCGTGCGGGCCAGCGCCGCGCCAGTCTCTTATACACAACTACGAGCCCACGAGACAGGCAG
>JAEYOB010000038.1 GCA_023412175.1 Pseudomonadota bacterium
CGCCGGCACCGGAATGGTGGTGTCGTGGAGCCAGCCCTGGTCGGCCATCCTTGCCGGTTGGCGCACCACCCTCGTGGAAGCGGTGGTGGTCGGCATGGCCGTCGCCACGGGTGTGCTGGCGCTGACGGTGACGCTGTTCCTGTGGATGCGCCGCATGCAGGCGGCCGAGGAGGCACGCCGCGCCGCCGAGGAGGCGAGCCGCGCCAAATCGGACTTCCTGGCGCTGATGAGTCATGAACTGCGCACGCCGCTCAACACGGTGCTCGGCTTCGCCGAGATGATCCGCGACCGCGCCTGGGGCGCCAACGCCGAAGACCGCTACGTGGAGTACGCCGGCGACATCCACGCCGCCGGGACGCACCTGCTGTCGGTGCTGAACGACGTGCTGGATCTCGCCAAGATCGAAGCCGGACGCATGATGCTGCACCCGGAGCCGCTGGCCGCTGCCGACATCGCCCAGGCCTGCTACCGACTATCCAGCGGACAGGCGCGCGCGTCGGGGGTCGAGATCGCAGTGACGGTGGACGAGACCGCCGGGCCTCTCCATGCCGACCCGCGCGCCATCCGGCAGATGATCGTCAACCTCCTGTCCAACGCTTGCAAGTTCACGCCGCGGGGTGGCTGCGTGCGGCTGGAGGTCCGCGACGCCCCGAAAGGCGGCACGCTGGTCACGGTGAGCGATACCGGCGTCGGCATGCCCCCCGAGGGCATCGCCAAGGCGCTGCAGCCCTTCGGTCAGGTGGACAATCTGCTGACCCGCGCACACGCCGGCACCGGCCTGGGCCTGCCGCTGGTGAAGGGCTTGATCGAACTGCACGGCGGCAGCCTGACCATCGACAGCGCGCCCGGCCGAGGCACCTCCGTCACTCTCGCCTTTCCGCCGCCGCCGTTGGCCGTCACCGCGCGTGCAGCGTTGCGCCTGACTGAGAGCTGACCTCCGCCAGCGGCCTGCACCACCCGCACCAGACAGTTCGTGTCGGCCTCCCGACCCCGGAAGCATCCAAGCACAAGCCTCCCCTTGTGTGCTCACCGGGCCTAAGCACGGTTGGCTACTCCAGGTTCACCGGGAACGGCGGCGCGATGGCGGCGTTAGCCCAGGACGGCACAACGGAGGAGCGGCATGGACGAGGACGGCGTGAGGATGCATGGCACCGCCCATGTGCCCGTGACCATCCGGCAAACCCGCGCCGAGGATCTGCCGACGCTGGAGTGGCACGGTCTCTACACCCCCATGCGCGAGGTCATCCAGTCCGCCTTCCGCGCCCAGCAGCGCGGTGACGGCCTCATGCTGGTGGCCGACGCCAACGGCTTCCCCGCCGGGCAGGCCTGGGTCGACTTCGTCCGCAAGGCACACCTGGGCTTGGCAACGCTGTGGGCGGTGCGCGTCTTCCCGGCGTTCCAACGCGGCGGCCTGGGCACCTTGCTGATGCGCGCCGCCGAGCGCGCCGTGCTGGCCCATGGCGTCACGGAGGCCGAACTGGGCGTGGACCGCGACAATGCCGACGTGCTTGGCTTCTACCGTGCCCTTGGCTACGTCAACGCCGGCACGGAGCGCGGCATCTTCAGCTATCGCACACCGGAAGGCCGGATCGTCGAGGTCCCGGTGGACCAGTGGCTAATGCGCAAGCGCCTAGTCGCCGACCGGCTGCGGTTGGCGGTGCGCTAGCGGCCTATTCCGCCGCCAGTTCCATCCGCAGCGGCGCCCGCCCGTAGGGCAGGAACACACCGGCGGCGGCCAGGGCACGGCCAAACTCCCGCGCAGCGCTCGAGGCCATGCACAGCCCGACCAGCGGCAGCCAGCGGTCGAGCACGTGCAGCCCGGAATCCTCGTTGCCATGCTGCAAGGCGCCCAACGCCTCCAGCAACGCCGTCTCGTCGCCGTTGACCATCAGCGCCGCGGGGCTCAGCACGGCCAGCCGGCGCGAACCGTTGGCCGCGAACACCCCAAGGAAGGCAAACAGCGGCAGCAAAGCCTCGGCCGGGATGCCGGCACTGCTGAAGGCGGTGCGGATCGCCGTCATCGATCGAACCGTGCCGCCGCGGAACCACAGCCGCACCGCCATCAGCACTGCGCACTCGCCGTCCGTCAGGTCCCGCACCGCCATCACGCTACCGCCCATGCCCATGACCGCTTCCCCCTTTATGGTGCAGGTATGCTACGACGACTCGAGAAAAAATGCGAGTCATTCTCATTTGCAAATCTGCGGCGCACCGCCGCAGGAAAGCGCGAAGGGTGTGGGCTGTGACATTCGCATTCACCCAAGTCCAAGGCAACGTCGCGTTAACCTTGTTCGGAAATCCTGAGCCTGCTCGATGTGAGGGGCGTAGGAACGATGATGCGCAAGCTTGCCAAAGGTCTCCTGGGTCTGCTGTTCGCCGGCGTCGTGGCCGGTGCTGCCGCTCCGGCGGATGCACAGATCCGCTTGAACGCCGCGTACGGCGAAGGGTCTCTGCAGGGGCCGGGCAAGGCCCGCGGCGCCGTGGTGTGGAGCCATGGCCGCGCGGTCGAGTACGAGGACTCCACCGCCCCTACCCCGCTCTACGTCAAGACACTGCGCGAGGCCGGCTGGGACGTCTACCGCCTGGACCGCATGCGCGTCAGCGACACGCTGCCGAACAGTTCCCGCGCGCTGGCTGAGCACGCCGAAAAACTGAAGGAGCGTGGATACAACCGGGTGGTGCTGACCGGGCAGTCGTTCGGCGCCTTCATCTCGCTACTGGCCGCCGGCCGGACCGACCGGATCGACGCTGTGGTCGGCACCGCGCCTGCCGCCTTCGGCAACTTCTCCGAGGCGTACGACTCCTTCCGCGACAACGCCACCCAGCTCTGGCCGATCCTGCGAAACGTGCGCACGGCGAGGGTGATGCTGTTCTTCTTCCATGGCGACGACTTCGATCCGGGCGGGCGCGGCGAACAGGCGCGCACCATCCTGACCGGCCGCGGCATCGACAATGTGATCATCGACCAGCCCGCCGCCCTCACCGGCCACGGCGCCTCTAACTCCGGCCTGTTCGTGCGCCGTTTCGGGAGCTGCATCACCCGCTTCGCCGAGGCGCCCCCCATGGCCGGCGACCCGCCCTGCGACGAGGCCTGGGGCCGCAGCCCGAGCCCGGGCCTGCTGCAGGCCAGCGCCGGCAGCGCGCCGCAGCCCGCGACGAAGTCCGAGAGGCACGGCAACGTCGGCCCGTACCTCGGCACCTGGTACGGCACCTACATCAACGGCCGCGAGGTAATGCTGCGGGTCCAGCGCGGCGAGGCCGACACCGTCAACGCCGACTATGTGCTGGGCGCCGGGGTCGAACCTGAGCAGGGCCTGGAGCACGTGCGCCGGAAGGGCCGTGTGACCGAGGACGAACTGGTCTTCGACGAGAAGGGCCGCAACGTGCTGCGCTACTACCTCCGCCCCGACGGCAAGCTGGCCGCGACGTGGCTGGACAAGACCGGCAAGGGGCGCCTGGACACGGTGCTGCGCCGGGTGGACTGAGCAGAAAAGCGAGGGTCGCGCGAGGCAGATCGGGCGACCCTCGAGGCATATACCGCATCACCGCAGTTGGGCCTGGCGGAGACGGGCAAAGCGCAGCATGCGCGCTTCCACGGTTCCGCGCGCCTGTAAGATCTCACAGGGGGGGAGCCCCCCGGATGCCGGCCGCGGCTTGGCGCCGCCTACGTCTCCCAGCGCGCCGCCGCCGCGTCGTCGGTGCTCTTTGCGTCCACCCAGCGCTCGCCGTCCTGCGTCGCTTCCAGCTTCCAGAACGGCGCCCTGGTCTTCAGCCAGTCGATCAGGAAATGGCAGCTCTCGAACGCCGCCTCGCGGTGTGCGGAGGCCGTGACCACCAGCACGATGCGGTCGCCGGGTTCCAGCCGGCCGTAGCGGTGGATGATCAGCACATCGTCCAGCGGCCAGCGCCGGCGCGCCTCCGCCTCGATGGCTTCGAGCTGGCGCTCGGTCATGCCGGGATAATGCTCCAGCGTCATGGCCGAGACAGCCTCGCCGCCGGCCATGTCGCGGACAAGACCGAGGAAGCTCGTCACCCCACCAATGGACGTCCTGCCTTGCGTCAGCGCCGCCAATTCGGCACCGACGTCGAAATCGTCGCGTTGCACCCGCACGCTCATGACATCCCACTCCCCCTGCCGCAGCGACACGACACGCGCCTGGGCAGGCGCTGGCGCGAACCGGGCACCTCAGCCGCCGGTGACGGGCGGGAACAGCGCCACCTCGTCCGAGGGCGACACGGGGTGGTCGAAGGGCACGTGCTCCTGGTTCACCGCCACCTTGACCACCGTGGTGTTGGCCAGCGCCTCGGCGTATTTGGGTCCACGGCCCTTCAGCCACTCCACCAACGAGCCGACGTCCGTCACTTCGGGCGGCGGTTCAACCTGCTCCTGCGCCACGCCGATCTTGGTGCGCAGCCACGCGAAATACAGAACCTTCATCACCGGACCTCGCTGAAAGGCAGGAACTCGACCATCGTGCCGGGCTCCAGCCGGGACAGATCTTCGGGCAGTTCGACCAGCCCATCGGATTCGACCATCGACGACAGGATGCCGGCACCGTCACGCGGGTGCTTGATCGCCGTCAACACGCCGTCCGCGTCGCGGGTCAGCGTGGCGCGCACATACTCGCGCCGGCCGGGCTTCTTCTTATAGGCGAAGCCCGCCCGCACCGGGAACAGCCGCGGCTCGGCCTCATCCGCACCCATCAGGCGCAGCAGGATCGGCCGGGCGATGCGCAAGAAGGTGACCATCACCGCCACCGGGTTGCCGGGCAGTCCGACGAACGCCGCAGACCCCACCTGCCCCAGCGCCACCGGCCGCCCCGGCTTGATGGCGAGGCGCCAGAAATGAAGCGAGCCCAATGCCTCGACGGCGGCCTTGACGTGGTCCTCGTCGCCGGTGGACATGCCGCCCGACGTGACCAGCACGTCGTGCTCCGAGGCCGCCGCCCGCAGCGCGTCGCGTATGGTGTCCAGGCTGTCCGGCAGGATGCCGAGATCCGTAACCTCGCAGCCGAGCTGCCGCAACACGGCCAGCAGCGCGAAGCGGTTGGCATCGTAGATACAGCCCTGCGGCAGGTCCTGCCCCGGTTCGCGCACCTCGTCCCCGGTGGAAAACACCGCGGCGCGCAGGGGACGGCACACCGAAAGCTCCTTGCGGCCCAGCGCGGCGGCCAGCCCGATGTCCTCAGGCCGCAGCCGCCGCCCGGCGCCCAGCACCACGGCGCCGCGCGTCACGTCCTCGCCGGCCTTGCGGCGGTTGGCGTCGCGCTTGATACCCGGCGGAATCGTCACCGCATCGCCATCGACGCGGCAGTCCTCCTGCATCAGCACGGTGT
>JAEYOB010000076.1 GCA_023412175.1 Pseudomonadota bacterium
GATCTGCACCTCGCGCTGCGACAGGCCCTTGCGGCGCGCCGGCACCTCGCCGCCCATGTCCTCGGCCCGGCCGGACACCAGCAGTTCGGCCAGATGCGTCGGGAACACCTTCTCGCCCATCATCACCAGACGCAGCGACTGCATCAGCGCCTCGCAGGCGATGTCCTTCATCAGGTAGCCGTCGGCCCCCGCGCCCAGCGCACCGGACAGGCGGCGGGTGCAAAGGTCGCTGGTCAGGATGACGACGCGGATCTGCGGGTATTGCGAACGGAGCATCCGCATCGCCTCGACCTCGTCCTCGGTGCCGCTGGCGAGGTCGATCAGGATCAGTTCGGGCAGGGTCAGCTCGGGACAGGTATCCGCCGCCTCGACCGCGGGGGCGCCCTCCCGCAGGCTGCCGGCCTCGCCGATCACCTTGAACGGCGAATTCTCGAACAGCCGCTTCATGCCTTCGCGGAAGAGCTTGTTCGCATCGATGAGGAAAACGTTCACGGGGTCCATCGTCGTCTGCCCGCCTTTTTCTGTGTTCACATCGTTCGCGTTACCGCCCGCTTTGGGCCGTGACGCTTTGGAAGGAGCCCGGCCCACCCTTCGGTATCAGTCGGTCGGTGCCGGGTGTGCCACATTTCGATGTGACCATACCCCAGATTTGCGGGACAGAAAATTTCTCCAAAGTAGCAAGTCACGCCGGAAATGTGCATATGCCCAAAGCTGGATTAAGACAAACCGTGGATCCCGCAGTCGCAATCAATGCGGGAAGGAATAATCCCGTGTTCGGATGCGCCGTCGATGGTCGTGTTTCATCGTGGATACAGTGATGGATAATCCAGTTGTCTCGTAAATGTCTTATGATTCACGGCGATACGCCCGGTGCTTCGGGAGTGGTGTCGCCCGGCCGGGGGCATATGGCCGGGAACAGGGCTTTCTCCCGCCCGGCGATCCCCCGCTGCCGGGGGCTTCGTCGCCGGCGCCGGCGTGCTATAGGATGCGGCCATGACCGATGCGTACGACGATGACCCGCTGAGCCACGTCGGCTCCCATGCCGGCTCCATGGCCCCGGCCCCCCCCTTCGCCTATCTGGACGGCCTGAACCCGGTCCAGCGCGAGGCCGTGGAGGCGCTGGACGGCCCGGTTCTGGTGCTGGCCGGCGCCGGCACCGGCAAGACGCGGGTGCTGACCACGCGGCTCGCCCACCTGCTGATGACGCGGCGGGCGATGCCGTTCCAGATCCTGGCCGTCACCTTCACCAACAAGGCGGCGCGGGAAATGCGCGAGCGCGTCGCCGCCCTGGTCGGCATGGAGCCGGAGGGCTGGTGGCTGGGCACCTTCCACGCGCTGGCCGCGCGCATCCTGCGTCGCCACGCCGAGCTGGTGGGCCTCAAGTCCAACTTCACCATCCTCGACACCGACGACCAGATCCGCCTCGTCAAGCAACTGCTGGAGGCGGAGAACGTCGATTCCAAGAAGTGGCCGGCGCGGCAGGTCCTGGGCGCCATCGAACGCTGGAAGGACCGCGGCCTCACCCCCGACAAGCTGTCGGAGTCCGACGGCGGTGACGTCGCCGGCGGGCGGCTGGTGGCGCTGTACCGGCAGTACCAGGACCGGCTGCGCACGCTGAACGCCTGCGATTTCGGCGACCTGCTGCTGCACAACCTGTCGGTCTTCCAGAATCACCCGGACGTGCTGGCCGAGTACCACCGCAAGTTCCGCTACATCCTGGTGGACGAGTACCAGGACACCAACGTCGCCCAGTATCTCTGGCTGCGCATCCTTTCCCAGGCGCACAAGAACATCTGCTGCGTCGGCGACGAGGACCAGTCGATCTACGCGTGGCGCGGCGCCGAGATCGGCAACATCCTGCGCTTCGAGACCGACTTCCCCGGCGCCAAGGTCATCAAGCTGGAGCAGAACTACCGCTCCACCGGCCACATCCTGGCCGCCGCGTCCGGCCTGATCGCCAACAACCGGGGCCGCCTGGGCAAGACGCTGTGGACCCAGGCCGAGGGCGGCGACCGCGTGCGGGTCAAGGCGGTGTGGGACGGCGAGGAGGAGGCGCGCTGGGTCGGCGAGGAGGTGGAATCGCTGCAGCGCCAGGGCGTGCCGCTCGGCACGATGGCGGTGCTGATCCGTGCCGGCTTCCAGACCCGCGAGTTCGAGGAGCGCTTCATCACCCTGGGCCTGCCCTACAAGGTGATCGGCGGCCCGCGCTTCTACGAGCGGCAGGAGATCCGCGACGCGCTCGCCTATCTGCGCGTGGTGAACTCGCCCGACGACGACCTCGCCTTCGAGCGCATCGTCAACGTGCCCAAGCGCGGCATCGGCCCGGCGGCGCTGCAATGCCTGTACACCGCGGCGCGCGGGCAGGGGGTGCCGCTGACCGAGGCCGGCTGGGCGCTGACCGAGACCGACGAACTGAAGCCCAAGGTGCGCGGCACGGTGCGCACGCTGCTGCAGGACTTCTTCCGCTGGCGCGGTCTGGCGCAGACCATGCCGCACACCGATCTGGCGCGCATGGTGCTGGACGAGTCCGGCTACACCCGCATGTGGCAGGAGGACAAGTCGCCCGAGGCGCCGGGCCGGCTGGAGAACCTCAAGGAACTGATCACCGCCATGGCGGAGTTCGAGAACCTCGGCGGTTTCCTCGAACACGTCAGCCTCGTCATGGAGAACGCCGAGGCGGCGGGGACCGAGCAGATCACCCTGATGACGCTGCACGGCGCCAAGGGCCTGGAGTTCGACATCGTCTTCCTGCCCGGCTGGGAGGAGGGCGTGTTCCCCAACCAGCGCGCGCTGGACGAGACCGGCATCGCCGGGCTGGAGGAGGAGCGCCGCCTCGCCTATGTCGGCCTGACGCGGGCGCGCAAGCGGGCCTATGTCAGCCACGCCGCCAACCGGCGCCTGTACGGAAGCTGGGTCAGCGCCATCCCCTCGCGCTTCGTCGACGAGATCCCGCCGGAGACCGTCGAGGCCGAGGCGGCCTCCGGCCTCTACGCCGGGGCGGGCGCCGCCGGGTTTGGCCAGGGCGGGTTCGGCCAGGGCGGTGCCGGCAACGCCGGCGGCTTCAACTTCCGCGCGCCGCAGCGC
>JAEYOB010000082.1 GCA_023412175.1 Pseudomonadota bacterium
GTCCAGGCGGCTGACGAGCAGATTGATGTGCTGGTGAAGGACGCGGTCCGGATGCGGCTCATCGGCTTGGCACCGCGGGCACGCACACTGATGGGAAGCGGAGGAGGACATCGGCAACTCCCGTCACTGCCGACAAAGCCGCGCGGTCCTTACTCCAACCCTCAATTCGAGCACATAGTTCCCTGCCGTGCCCTCGACCCGCCGCCGTTGTTGGCGGACGAGGCCGGCGCGGCGATTGCCGAAGCCGAGGCCGCGGTCGCCTTCTGCCGCCGGGAGGTCGCCGCCTCGTCACCGGCCCTGCAGGCCGCGGCCGCGGGCGTTCAGGTTTCCCGCAAGGCGCGCCCGGCAGCTCAGCCTGCGCCAGCGACACCGGCACGACCCCGTGGCGGCCGCGGGCAGGGGATGTAGATGCCAGCGTCCGCTTACGGATCCGTCATCACGGCAGGGGTATGAGTTTAGCAAACCTTGCAGCAACCACCGGGGTCGCTGGCGCTGAGCATCGGCATCTGGACGGTGTCATCGCCCACTGCCGCCCAGGAGGGCGCGGATCTCGCCAAGACCGCCCAGAACCCCGTTGCCGCCATGATCAGCCTGCCGTTTCAGAACAACACCTTGTTCGGCGTTGGGCCGAACGACGATGGTGTGGCCAACGTCCTGAACGTTCAGCCGGTCTGTCCGGATGCACCCGCGATCAGAGCCCTTCAACAGCATCAGCCTCATTCTCGCCCGAGAGATCGAGCGGGATGTCCGCGGCCGAGGTTGTGAAGCCGATGTCGTCCAAGCGATCCCCAGTCTCTTGGCTTGCTCTGCTCATTGCGTCGCGCAGCATGGCTTCGTGCTCTGGCAGCAGCATGGATCGTCCATGGACCAACGCTGCCTGCCATTTTGGGCCGCGCTCCCAGGCCTCCAGCCAAGCGTCCAGTAAGTCGTGGTGCCGGCGCCGCCCAGTCAGGGCCTCGATCAGCGCGCCGGCCTGGTGGATATCCTTGTCGCGCTTGATCTGCCCGTGGTGGTCGGTACGCCTGCGCGTCGCGACGATCAGTTTGTGCAGCGCATATCGCTCAGGCGCTGGGACGCGCACCGGGATGCCAGCCTTGTGCAGCAGAACGCTGCGTACCGGATTATAGATCAGGTAGTCCAGGAAGCGCAGCGGCACGGCAGCGGCGCCGCCGAGCGCCGGCATCTGCGCCGGCTTGCCCTGGTACTCGTCGCCGGCGCGGTTCGGAGTTAGGAACTCGACCTCAATGTCCCGTGCCCGGTACTTGGTGGCGAAGCGGCCATCGATCTGGTGCGGAACCTCCTGGAAGGAGCCCTCCACGGAGCGCAGCACGTCAAGGACCGGTGGCAGACTGTCCTCCACGAGCAGCGAGATCGAGTGGAACTGCGCCACGTCGATGTCCGTCGTCATGAGCGTCTGCATCGGCATCAACACGCCGATCAGCCCGGCATAGGTCTGGAAGGCGACCGTTCCGACTAGGACGCAACGGAGCCGGAAGGCGCCCGCCCGCCACAGCGCCTCCACCACCTCGCCCACCAGTGGATCGGGGGCCGGCAGGCCGGCGGCCTTGAGCGCGTTGACCATGCGCCGCCGATCCCGGAAGTTGGTCTTGATCTGGTGGAAGCGCTCAACCCGCTGGGCAATGGCCGCCTCCTGCGCCGGGCCAACGTACTTGACGTACTTGGCCCCGGTTTGCCGATTGTAACCATTGTAGTACCAGTATACTTGACCGTTCCTTTCCCGCTTGGAGAAGGAGCCGTTTTCCGGATAGCTCTCATCGAACTCGGCATCGAGGCTCCGCTGCTCGACCTCGGCGAACATGGTTTGGATCGGTAGGCTGATCGTGTCGAGCATAGGGACGGCTCAGCGTATGTTGGTAAAAGCGATATTATACCAACACAGACAACTCTCAGCAAGATAGTGTTGGCAAAACGCCAAATTACCAACAACCCCACTGGCAACGGAGGCTGCCGTCCAGATCGGACGTAAGGCGATGCATTCAACCGTCAGTGTAATCGATGGCCGCCAGCCCTCCCCGACAACGCAGAGCGGCTCATAAACGGACGAACCAGATCGGCATCTGGGCACCCGACGAAGTACCCCTCTAGTGACGTCTGGGTGGATTCACCTTGTAATCGCCTTTCAGGAGGCCGACACCTACTCGGGTCATTCTGCTTCGGACGTTCGGCTTGTTACGCCCCTGGGCACGCGACCGCTGCGGTTCCTGGAATACAGATGATGCACCCCGCCGATGGCGGGGTGCTACCCGCATCATAGGAGGACAGCGATGCCCACCGGCACCGTGAAATGGTTCAACGGCACCAAGGGGTTTGGTTTCATCCAGCCCGACAACGGCGGTCCGGACGTCTTCGTCCACATCTCCGCCGTCGAGCGCGCCGGCATGCGCGGCCTCAACGAGGGTCAGAAGGTCTCCTACGAGGAACAGCGCGATCCGAAGCGCGGCAAGACCTCGGCCGAGAACCTCAAGGCCGTCTGAGAGCGATTCCCAGCTGTTGGTGAAGGGGGCACCGGGCGTCCGGTGCCCCTTTCGTTTGTCCGAACCTTGCGCGGAAACGGTATGAAACCCTCAGGACGTGATCCGCATGATCGAGGCACTCCCGAGAGCCTCAACGCTTAACCGGATTGGGCGAGGTGTCGCGAAGCCGCCTCGAAAATGGACTTTGTCGGCCAACTGGCCGAAGCCCTGTCCAGGGCCGTGGACGGCGCTACTTGTCCGAAGGCGTCATCATGGATGATGGCGATGGCCCAGACATCGCAGTCAGGTGTACTCGGAGCTGTGGCTCCTTGGAGCCATCAGCGGATTGCCGTACGGCGTTCTGCTCGGCGGCTTCGGTGGGCTCGACACCATGGTGGTCGTGCACTGGGGCGATCCGCTGGTGGGACGCGTGTGGCTGGCCTATGGTCGGCTGCGCCGGTACTGGGAAGCGCTGTCGGTCGTGGAGAGCACCGTCGGAAAGGAACACAATGTCTGAGTTGACGGTGCCGGTGATTCGCTTTTGCTCTGCCGAGGACTGCGCGCAGGGCACCAGGGCGCTGCACGAGCAGCAGTTCGAGCCGCTCCAGGAGTCGGTCACGGAGATCTCCGTTACACCGTGGGCAGACCTCGATGAGGCGCTCCTGGTTCTGCAGGCCGACGGCTTCGCATGCGAGAAGGCGGACAAGCCGGTGGCGCGACTCAGGCCTGGCAAACCGAAGCCGGTCGCCTGACCCGCGGGCCATCGCCCTGGAATCCTCGCCAAGATGGATAGCCTGGGATGTCGCCTTGGACTTCGCGCCCCAGATTTCATGGCGATGGGCATCGGTGT
>JAEYOB010000113.1 GCA_023412175.1 Pseudomonadota bacterium
TCGGTCATCGTGCCGTTCTGGCTGATCGTCGCCTTCGCCGGCTGGCGCGGCGCCATGTAGATCGCCCCGGCGATCCTGGTGGCGGGCGTCGCCTTCGCCGTCCCCCAGTTCCTGGTGTCCAACTTCCATGGCCCCTGGCTGGTGGACGTGATCGCCGCGGTGATCTCGATGGGCGCGGTGACGCTGTTCCTCAGGGTCTGGCACCCGGCTGAGATCTGGACCTCGCCGGCCGGTCTGGCGCCGACCGGCAGCGCCGGCGCCGCGGCCCTGAACGGCGGCCGGTCGGGCACGCCCGGCAGCCGCCACGGCTACACCGCCCGGCAGGTGCGGCAGGCCTGGGCGCCGTGGCTCATCCTGTCGGTGGTCGTGTTCGTCTGGGGCCTGCCGGACGTGAAGGCGTTCCTCGACAGCATCTGGGTCGCCAAGTTCCCGGTCGAGGGGATGCACAACATGATCCAGCGGGTGCCGCCGGTGGTCGCCACGCCGACCCCCGAGGCCGCCGTCTACACCTTCAACATCCTGTCGATGCCCGGCACCGGCATCCTGGTCTCCGCCATCATCGGCGGCTTCGTGATGGGCTGCTCGGTCGGCGAGATGGTCCGCACGTACTTCCGCACCATCTGGCTGGTCCGCTATTCGCTGATCACCATCGCCGCCATGCTGGCGCTGGGTTACACCACCCGCTACTCCGGCCTCGACGCGACGCTGGGTCTGGCGTTCGCCCAGACCGGGCTGCTGTACCCGTTCTTCGGCTCGATGCTGGGCTGGCTGGGCGTGGCGCTGACCGGTTCCGACACCGCGTCGAACGTGCTGTTCGGCAGCCTCCAGCGCATCTCGGCCGAGCAGCTTGGCCTCAACCCGACGCTGATGGCCGCGGCCAACAGCTCGGGCGGCGTCATGGGCAAGATGATCGACGCGCAGAGCATCGTCGTCGCCGCCACGGCCACCAACTGGCACGGGCACGAGGGCAGCATCCTGCGCTACGTGTTCTGGCATTCCATCGCGCTGGCCTGCCTCATGGGCATTCTGGTGATGCTCCAGGCCTATGTGCCGCCGTTCACCGGCATGGTGGTGCCCGGCCCGTCCTGAGGCCGGCGCTTTGAGGATGGCGGCCTTGCTGGCCGGCGGGGTTGCCTCCCCGCCGGCCAAGGCCTATTAGGAACCCCACCTTTGCCAGGAACGGGAAATTCCGGACCGTGCTCGACGAACTGCTCCCCGAACTGATCGCGCTCGGTCAGGTCATCTTCATCGACCTTGTGCTGGCCGGCGACAACGCCATCGTCGTCGGCATGGCCGCCGCCGGGGTGGCGCGCGAGTACCGCGCCAAGGTCATCTTCTGGGGAATCGCAGCGGCGGTGGTGCTGCGCATCATCTTCGCGCTGATGACCACCCAGCTTCTCGCCATCATCGGCCTGACCTTCGCCGGCGGCGTGCTGCTGCTGTGGGTGTGCTGGAAGCTGTTCCGCGAGCTGCGCGAGCAGCGCGAGGAGCAGGAAGGCGCCGAGCTGGTGAGCGGCGAGGGGGATGCCGCCGACGGCCCGACCCCGGCCAACACCAAGAGCATGAAGGCGGCCATCTGGCAGGTCATCGTCGCCGACGTCTCCATGTCGCTGGACAACGTGCTGGCGGTGGCCGGCGCCGCGCGCGATCACCTGTGGGTGCTGGCGGTGGGGCTGGTGCTGTCGGTGGCGCTCATGGGCGCGGCGGCCAGCATCATCGCACGGCTGCTGAACCGCTATCACTGGATCGCCTACATCGGTCTCGTGGTCATCCTGTACGTGGCGCTGAGGATGATGTGGGACGGCGGCCTGGAGATCATGACGGTCGCCGGGCGGGTTTAGCCGGCTGCCCACGGCGCCGGCCAGCGGAACCTTTGCGCGGCGGGGGGTGTTCCTCCCCGCAGCGTAAAAGGGAGCGCCACGCCATGAACCGTGCCGTCGATCAGGCCGACCAGCAGGACCGCCGCACCCGCACTATGGCGGACATAGAGAACGACATCCGCGGCATCCGCACCCGGATGGACTCGACCCTAAACGAGATCGAATTCCGGCTGTCCCCCGGCCAGCTTACCGGCCATGTCAGCGAGGTCATGCGCGACGTGGCCGAGGGACGGCCGACCCGCATCGCCACCGCCATCCGCAACAACCCGATCCCGGTGGCGCTGATCGGCATCGGGGCGCTGTGGCTCGCCTGGGCGGTGTCGCGCACCGAGCCGCTGGAGGGGATGACGCCGCCGGAAGGCCGGATCTCCGACCAGCGCATGCGCATCCTGCTGGCCGGGCTGGTCAACGCCTGCCGCCAGGGCGCCGAGGGCTTCCGCGAGGCCGACATGCTGCTGATCGACGCGCAGCTGTCGTCCCGGCTGTCGGAGGTCTCCAACCAGTTCGAGCGCACCTCGGCCGCGCTGGACCACGAGTTCCGCGTGCGCGGCGGTATGCATGAGCCGGGCGAGCCGGTGCACCCCGCCTGGCACGCGCTGCACGACCAGCTGACCGGCGCCCGGTCGCGCGCCGAGATCCTGACGGCGCTGGAGGGCGGGCTCGGGCAAACCCTCGACCTGTTCCGCGACGTTCTGCAGGAGCCGTTGCCGGACGAGCTGCGCGTCGTCATCGGTGCCCATTTCCACGACCTGGAGCGCGTCCAGCACCGCATCGGCGCCCTGCGCGAGGCGGTGAGCTGAGCCATGCTGGGACTGAGCCGCCGCCACCATTACATGCCGCGCATCGAGATGGGCGGCCGCGACGCGCGCGCGCGCGGTCGCACCGCCCACGCGCCCGGCCAGATCCCGGCCAAGGGCTGGAAGGACATCCTCTGGCGCGTCTGGGAGGAACAGTCCAAGGACAACATCTCGATGATCGCCGCCGGCGTGGCGTACTACGCCATCCTGGCGCTGTTCCCGGCGATCGCCGCCGCCGTGTCGCTCTACGGCCTCGTCGCCAACCCCGGCACCATCGAAAGCCAGTTCGACACGCTGGCCGGGTTCCTGCCGGGCGAGGCGCTGGGGGTTCTCAAGGAGCAGGCGCGCACCGTGGCGTCCCAGCCCAGCAAAGGCTTGAGCATCGGCGTGGCGGCCGGCCTACTGCTGACGCTGTGGAGCGCGTCGCGCGGCGTCAACGCCCTGATCGGCGCCCTCAACATCGCCTACGAGGAGGAGGAGAAGCGCGGCTTCATCACGCTGGCCGCCATCTCCGTGATGATGACGCTGGGGGGCATCCTGTTCCTGATCGTCACCCTGGCCGTCGTGGTCGTGGTGCCGACCATCCTCAACCTCGTGCCGCTCGGGCCGCTGGCCTGGGTGGTCAGCTTGGTGCGCTGGCCGATCCTGGCGGTGGCGATCCTGCTGGCGCTGGCCGTGCTGTACCGCTACGCACCGTCGCGAGCGTCGCCGAAGTGGCGCTGGGTCACCTGGGGATCGGTGGCGGCGGGCGGCATCTGGCTCCTGGGCTCCATCGGCTTCTCGATCTACGTGGCCAATTTCGGCAACTACAACGAGGCCTACGGCTCGGTCGGCGCGGTGGTGATCCTGCTGCTGTGGCTGAACCTGACGGCCTACGCGATCCTGCTGGGCGCCGAACTGAACGCCGAGATGGAGCACCAGACCGCCCAGGACACCACCGA
>JAEYOB010000189.1 GCA_023412175.1 Pseudomonadota bacterium
CGGCGCGCGGGGGCAGGCCACGGCGCAGCTCCTCCTGGTAGCGCAGGCCGAGGTGGCTGCCGAAATCGTCGCCCAGCCCGAAGAAGATCACCGCGCAGGTCACCGAGATCAGGTTCAGCCGGCCCACCGCCACCGCCGCCAGCCCGGCGCTGAGCATCAGGCCGAGCATCAGCGTGAGCATCATCGCGCCGATCATCCGTCCCGACCGCATCCCGGTGACCAGCACGGCGGTCACCAGGACGAAGGACAGCACGGTGGCGAGCCCGGCGGTGTCCGCCACCGTGTCCAGCTCCGTCTGGCGGAGCGCGATGGCGCCGGTGATGCGGGCGTCGATCCCGACTCCCTCCGGTTCGGCCTCCAGCGTCGCGATGGACCGGCGCACGGCGTCGATGGCGGGCCGGCCGCGCCCGAAGGAGGCGTCGGCGAACACCGCCTGCGCCGTGACGAAGCGCCGGTTGCCGAACCGCTCGTCGTCGTTGAGCTTGACCAGCCCGATCCACGACACCGGCTCCGGCCGTCCCGCGGCCACGCTCTCCGTCGCGCCGGCGAGCCGGTCGAGCAGGTCGGACAGGGTGGCCGGGGCGTCCTCGCCCGTGTGTTCGAGGATGGTGGCGAACATGCCGGCCAGCCCGCGCAGGTTCGGGGCCTCGTTCAGCGTGCCCAGCGCCGCCTGCGCGCCGGCCAGGCGCGTGGCGAGGTCCTGGAGGTCCGGCGGATCCAGGAACAGCAGCCCGTAGCGGCGGAAATACGGGTCGGCGGAGGGCACCTCGACGTCGGACAGGGCCGCGTGGCTGCGCATCAGGTCGGCGAGGCGCAGCACCGCCGCGTCGGACTGGTCCGGCGAGGGCGAGTCGACCACCACCACGATCTGGTCGTCGGTGAAGGGGAACGCCTGCCGGTACGCCTCCGCGTCGCGGCGGTAGGGCACCTCGGGGGAGATCATGTCCGTGGTGTTGGTGTTGATGCGCAGCGATTCGACCGAATACCATCCGGCCAGCCCGGACAGCAGCAGCGTCAGCGCCACGGTGGTGCCGGGCCAGCGGCAGGCCGCCACGCTCAAGGACGCCAGAAAGCATCGCGCCAGATCGGCGAGCCGCTGCGACGTTGACTGGAGCACGTGGAGCAAATGCCGCACCCCGGGGCCGTCAGGCGGCCGGCCCGGCCCGCCCGACCGATCGGGGAGGACCGGCGCCCGGACCGTTCAGCGCGACGCGGAGCAGCTTCAGCGGATGCGCCACCGCGTCGGCGACCGCGGTCGGCTCATAGCCGCAGTGGGCCATGCAGTTCGCGCACTTCTCATGCCGGCCGGTGCCGTAGCGGTCCCAGTCGGTGTCCTCCATCAGTTCCCGGAACGAGGCGGCGTAGCCTTCCCCCAGGAGGTAGCAGGGGCGCTGCCAGCCGAAGATGTTGCGCGTCGGGGTGCCCCAGGGCGAGCAGCCGTACGATTGGTTGCCGGCGAGGAAGTCGAGATACAGTGCCGAATGGTTGAGCGGCCAGCGCCGGCCCCGTTCCCGACCTTGGCCCAGGCCCAGCACGGCGCGGAACAGCTCCTGCGCGCGGTGGCGGCCCAGGAAATGGTCCTGTTCCGGCGCGCGCTCGTAGGCGTAGCCCGGCGCGATCGTGATCCCCTCCACCCCCATGTCGGTGAGCCAGTCGAGATAGGCGGCGACCCGCTCCGGCCGGCTGTCGTCGAAGAGCGTGGCGTTGACGCCGACCCGAAAGCCGCGCGCCTTGGCCGCCCCGATGGCGGCGACCGCGCGGTCGAACACGCCGTCGCGGCAGACCGCCTTGTCGTGCTCTTCCCGGAAGCCGTCGAGATGGACCGAGAAGGTCAGGTGGCGGCTCGGCGTGAAGAGGTCGAGCTTCTTCTCCAGCAGCAGCGCGTTCGTGCACAGGTATACGTATCTGCGGCGCGCCACGATGCCGGCGACGATGGCGCCGATCTCCTTGTGCAGCAGGGGCTCCCCGCCGGGGATGGAGACGACCGGCGCGCCGCACTCGTCCACGGCGTCCAGGCACTCCTGTACGCTCAGCCGGCGGCGCAGGACGGTGTCGGGATAGTCGATCTTGCCGCAGCCGGCGCAGGCGAGGTTGCAGCGGAACAGCGGTTCCAGCATCAGGACGAGGGGATAGCGCGTCCGCCCGGCCAGCCGTTGTTTGAGGATGTAACGGGCGACGGCGGCCTGTTGGTGCAGGGGGATCGGCATCAGGCTCTCCCGGTGATCGCTGACTGCTTGGTCGATGGCCGCTCGCTCGATGGTCGTTCAGGCGGCCCGGTTAGGGCCCAGCTCGTCGGGAAGCCGGAAGCGGACGTTCTCGACGATGCCGCTCAGCGTCTCCACCTGGATCGGGCGCAGCCCGGCCAGACGCTCCACCACCCCCTGCACGAGGATTTCCGGGGCGGACGCGCCCGCGGTGATGCCGACCGCCGAAACGCCGTCCAGCCACGCGGCGTCGATGGCGCCGGCGTCGTCGATCAGGTGGCAGGGCTTGCCCATGCCGGCCCCGATCTCGCGGAGCCGGTTGGAGTTGGAGCTGTTGGCGGCACCGACGACCAGGACCATGTCCACGCCCCGCGCCAGCTCCCGGACCGCGGTCTGGCGGTTCTGCGTCGCGTAGCAGATGTCGTTCACCTGCGGGCCGACGATGCGGGGAAAGCGTTCGACGAGCGCCTCGATGATCTCGCGGGTGTCGTCCACGCTGAGGGTGGTCTGCGTCACGTAGGCCACGCGATCGGGATCGCGCGGCCGCAGATCCGCCACGCCGGCGGCCGACGAGACGAGATGGACGGTGCCGTCGATCTGGCCGACGGTGCCCTCGACCTCGGCGTGCCCCTTGTGGCCGATGAGCACGACGTCGTATCCGGCGCCGGCGTAGCGGCGGCCCTCGCGGTGCACCTTGGTGACCAGCGGGCAGGTGGCGTCGATCACGCGCAGGCGCCGCGCCCGCGCCGCGTCCTCGACCGCCTTCGACACGCCGTGCGCGCTGAAGATGGTCACGGCGCCTTCAGGAATCTCGTCCACCTCGTCCACGAACCGCGCGCCCCGCGCCCGCAGCCCTTCCACCACATACCCGTTGTGGACGATCTCATGCCGCACATAGACCGGTGGCCCGAACGTCTGGAGCGCGCGCTCGACAATCTCGATCGCCCGTTCCACCCCGGCGCAGAACCCCCGTGGTTGAGCGAGGATCACCCTCAACGGCCGTTCGGACATGTCGCCCCCTGCAACCGATGTCTGTATGGAACAGGCGTCATGCCGTTCCCGTCTCCGCCCCCGATTGGATACGCACCACAAGGCGGGGAGGGACGGCGTTCTCCACGATGCCGAGCGCGGCCAGCGCGGTGGCAGCGATGGATCCGGCGTCCAGCCCGGCCTCCTCGTACTGCCGCACCGGCGAATCCTGCGGGAGGAAACGGTCGGGCAGCACCATCGGCCGGATCTTCAGCCCGCCGTCGAGCAGCCCCGACGTCGCCAGGAACTGCAGCACGAAGCTGCCGAAGCCGCCCACCGAGCCCTCCTCGATGGTGATCAGCACCTC
>JAEYOB010000638.1 GCA_023412175.1 Pseudomonadota bacterium
GCGCCATGCGATTTTCAATTATCGCTTGATCCGCCGGGGTTGTCCGTATACCTCTTTATATTGGTAAAAAACAGTTTAACCTTACCCCGAAAGGAAGGGGGAGGTGCATCGTGCGACGCAACGATTCCGAGACGGTTCCGGCTCTTCAGCCTCAGGTCCGGCCTTCTGCCGGCGAGGCGGCGACACCCGTTGCCGACCCGGCCGCGGCCCTGCCGTCGGGAACGCGATCGCTGCGGCTGATCGTCGTCGAGGACGAGCCCGCGGTGGCGCAGATCATCAAGGACGCTGTCGAGGATCTCGGCCACATGGTGTGCGGCCTCGCCCGCACCGAGCAGGAGGCGGTGGACCTCGCCGACCGCGAGCGGCCGGAACTGGCCCTGATGGATGTGCGGCTGGCGGCGGGCGGCGACGGCATCGTCGCGGCCCGGAAGCTGGCGGCGGGCTTCGGCATCCGGTCGGTCTTCCTGTCCGGCTACGCCGACCACGCGACCATGCGCCGCCTGACCGAGACCTACCCGCTGGGCGTCGTGCACAAGCCCTTCTCGATGGCCCAGCTCAAGGGCGCCCTCGACCTCGCCGGCCGCCGCCTGCGCGCGCGGGGCTGAACCCGGACACGGAAAGGGCCGCCCCTGCGCACGGCGGGGGCGGCCCTTTCCCGTTCCTGTCAGCAGGACTTTATTCCTGGATGAACGCCTTCAGGTAGGACTGCGACAGCGGCTGGACGATGTAGTCCAGCGGCGTACGGCCCCCCAGCAGGATGCGCGCCTCGACCGGCATGCCGGCCCTGATGCTCAGGTTCTGGACACTGTGCGCGTCGGCGTCCTTCAGACGGATGCGGGTCAGGAAGTAGTCCTGGCGCGTCGCCTGATCGGTCAGGCGGTCGGCCGAGACGTACTCCACCGTGCCGTCCAGCGTGCCGACGACGCGGCTGTCGTAGGCGGTCAGCTGGATCTTGACCGGCAGGTCCGGGGCCACCGACTTGATGTCCTTCGGCTGCACATGCACCTCGGCCAGCAGGGTGCGGTCGGCAGGCACCACGTCGAGGATCGGCTCGTTGGCGGCGATGGTGACACCGGCCGTCGGATGGCCGTTCATCACCACGATGCCGTTGTCGGGCGCCTTGACGTCACGGTTGGCGAGGCGGTTGGAGGCATCGCGCATCTGCTCGGCCAGCTTGTTGCCCTCGCCGCGCATCTTCTCCAGATCGACCAGCACCTTCTCGCGGAAGTCGTTGCGGCGCTTGACGATCTCGGCCTTCGCCTCCAGCGCCTGCTGCTTGTTCTGGGCGATGCGCGACTCCATCTCGGCGTCACGCCCGCGGATGCGTGCGTTCTCCTTCTGGGCATCGACCAGACGGGTGCGGGTGGTGTTGCCCCGGTCGAGCAGGCCCTGATGGATGCGCACGTCCTCCTCGCTCAGCTTCAGCTCGCTGGCAAGGTGACCGCGCTGCTGGGAGAGGTTGTGGGAGTCCTCGTCCAGCGTGGCGATGCGCTCGCGCAGCACCTCTTCCTCGGCGGCCAGTTGGTGGCGGCGGACGTCGAACAGCTTCTTCTGGTTCTCCATCAGCTTGACCACATGGGCGCTGTCGGCGCGCCGGCTGAGAAGTTCCTCGGGCCATTCGATGGCCGGCTTCTCGAACAGCTCGGCGTCGAGGCGGGCCATCATCGACAGCGTCTCCAGCCAGGTCGAGGTCAGCATCTCCAGGCGGGTGGCGGCCTCGGTGCTGTCGAAGCGGACCAGCACCTGACCGGCCTTCACCTGATCCCCTTCGCGCACCAGCATCTCGCCGATGATGCCGCCTTCGGCGTGCTTGACGTTCTTGCGCCCGGTCTCCGGCACCAGGACGCCAACCGCGCTGACCGCGCTGTGCAGGGGGGCCAGGGCCGCCCAGGCCGTCATGCCGCCGAAGCCGACCGCGAGGATGGCGGTGCCGCCGACCAGGAGGTTGCGCACGTTGGTCTCGGGAAGGAGGACGCGCAGATTGCTGAGGGTGCTCATTGGTGTTCTCTCCTTACCCGGGTTCAGCCGACGGTCGCGGGGGCGGCGTTGACGGCGCGCAGGCGACCCCAGGCGGCGGCGTTAGCCCCGGCGGCAATCTGCGGATGCTGCTGCTCCTGACGGGGCTGCGCGTCGTGCAGCATGCCGTTCTGGAGCACGTAGGTCTTGCTGGCGAGATCGACGAAGACCGGCATGTAGCTCAGCACGATGGTGGTCGTGCCCTCGGCCTTCATCGCCTCGATGAAGCCGCGCACCGCCTTCAGGCCATTGTCGTCCAGGCCGGCGGCCGGCTCGTCCAGCACCACCAGGGCAGGCTTGCCGAACCCGGCGCGGGCCAGGGCGATCAGGCGCGCCGACGTGCCGGTCAGCGGGAACATCAGGTTGACAGCCTCGGTGTCATAGCCCTGCGGCAGCGCCTCGATCCACTCGTGGATGCCGGCACGCTTGGCCGCGGCGACCACGTCCGCCATCTCGGCGTCGGCGAAGCGGGAAATGTTCTGGGCGATGGTGCCCGGCAGCAGCTCCGACGTCTGGGCGAGATAGCCGATGCCCGTCGCCGGATCCTCGGGGTTCAGCGAGGAGAGCGACAGCCCGCCCAGGCGCACCGAACCGGAGGACGGCGGCAGCACGCCGGCCAGCAGACGCGCCAGCACCGACTTGCCCGCCCGGTTGGGGCCGAGGATGCACACGGTCTCACCGGCTTCGATGGTCGTCATGATGTTGCGCAGGATGGGCTTCTGGTCGACCGGCGAGATGAACAGGACGTTCTCGGCGGTCAGGCGCTCGGGCTGCACCGGCACGGCGCTGCGGGCCGGCTCGTTCGACAGGCGCTTCAGGTGGACCGACAGGCGCTTCCAGGCTTCGACCGACTTCAGCATCTGGCCCCAGCTGCCGACCGACTGTTCGATGGGGGCCATGCCGCGGGAAACCAGCATCGTGGTGGCGATCATGCCGCCGAAAGACAGGTGATGGGTCATGACCAGCCAGGCGCCGACGCCGGTGCAGGCGACCTGCAGGATCATGCGGACCCACTTGATGACCGCCTGGACGGCGGCCTGACGCTCGGCACCCTTGGCGCCCAGGGCGGAGTTGGCGAGCTGCTCGGCGGCGACCACGTCCAGCACGGCCGGCCCCATGCGCAGGCCGCGGACGGCCGGAGCCTGCACCTGCACCGCCTCGAACAGGCGGGCCGAGCGGCTGGCGGGCAGCTTGGACTCCTCCATCGGCCCCTTGGTGAGCATGTGGCCGAGCCAGCCCAGGCCGATCAGGATGACCATGCACACCAGCATCACCGCCGCCAGCAGCGGGTGGATGAGGTAGATGCCGATCACGTACAGCGGGGTCCACGGCATGTCCATCATCGCGCCGAACGTCGGCCGGGTGATGGCGCCCTTGATTTCCATGAGGTCGTTCAGCGGGCCCGGTTCCGGGCGACCCTTGGCGGCGGCGTCGAGCACGTCGGTGCTGAGCCGGCGGCGCCAGGCAACTTCGAGCGCATTGGCGCAGCGCGTCAGAAGGCGCGTGCGCACCGTTTCCAGAAGCGCGATCATCGACAGGGCGATGACGACCAGCGCCGTCAGCATGATGACCGTGTCGACGTTCTCGGACGGAATGGCGCGGCTGAAGACCTGCAGCGAATAGAGCGGCATGCTCAGCTGCAGGATGTTCATCGCGGCGCTGAAGACAAAAGTCGCAACCAGGATCCGGACATAGTACGGGCTGCCGAAATCGGGGCGGTTGCTGCCAACCTTGGGCGTGCGGCTGGTCAGGGATGGCATGCAAATTCCTCCAGTTATCACTCGTGGAAGCCCACCGAACGCAGGCAGGAGGATGAGGCGCTTTTTATGGTAAACGACCTGTTAAATTTATCGAGGATCACAGGATTGTCGCCATAGCTGGCCCTTGCGTGTCACAGACCTTCAGCGCCCTCCGCATTTGCGCCGCAGCCCGACACTCCTCATGTGAGGGAAGACACGCCACCGGAGGCCCAGCATGACCGCGACGTTCGTCCTTTCGCCCGGCACCCTGACGCTGGACAATCTGCGCCGCATCGCCCGCACTCCGACCGCCGTCGCGCTCGATCCGGACTGCCGGGCCGGCGTCGAAGCGTCGTCCCGCACGGTGGCCGAGGCCGCGGCCGGCGAGCGGCCGGTCTACGGCGTGAACACCGGTTTCGGCCTGCTCGCCAAGCGGCGCATCCCGCCGGACAAGGTGCGGGACCTGCAGCGCCGCCTCGTGCTGTCGCACAGCGCCGGCACTGGGCCGGACCTTCCGGCCGCCGCGGTGCGGCTGATCCTCGCGCTGAAGGTGAACGCGCTGGCGCGCGGTCATTCCGGCGTGCGGCCGGCGGTTCTGGATGCCCTGCTGGCTTTGCTGAACGCCGACGTGCTGCCGGTGGTGCCGGCCAAGGGCTCCGTCGGTGCGTCGGGCGATCTGGCGCCGCTGGCACACCTGACCGGCGTCCTGCTCGGCGAGGGTGAAGCCCTGGCGAATGGTGAGCGCCTGCCCGCCCCTGCCGCGCTGGAGCGCGCCGGACTGTCTCCCCTGGACCTGGAGGCCAAGGAAGGGCTGGCTCTGTTGAACGGCACGCAGGTGTCCACGGCGCTCGGGCTGCTCGGCCTGTTCGCGCTGGAGGACGCGCTCGCCGCGGCCGTGGTGGCGGGCGCGGCGAGCGTGGACGCAGCCATGGGCAGCGACGGGCCGTTCGACGCGCGCATCCACGCCTTGCGCGGCCAGCCCGGACAGATGGACGTAGCGACGGTGTACCGTCGCCTGCTGGCCGGCTCGGAAATCCGCGAGAGCCACCGCAGCGACCACGACACCGTGCAGGATCCCTACAGCCTGCGATGCCAGCCGCAGGTGATGGGTGCGGTGCTCGACCACCTGCGCTTCGCCGCGGGCGTGCTGGAGCGCGAAGCCAACGCGGTATCAGACAACCCGCTGGTCTTTGCCGACACCGGCGAGATCCTGTCGGGCGGCAACTTCCACGCCGAGCCGGTGGCGCTGGCCGCCGACGTGCTGGCGCTCGCCATCGCCGAGACCGCCGCCCTGTCGGAGCGGCGCATCGCACTGCTGATGGACGCCAACCTGTCGGGGCTGCCGCCCTTCCTGGTGCGCGATGGCGGGTTGAACAGCGGCTTCATGATCGCCCAGGTGACCGCCGCAGCACTCGCCAGCGAGATCAAGCAGATGAGCCATCCGGCCAGCGTCGACAGCCTGCCGACCTCCGCCAACCAGGAGGACCACGTCAGCATGGCGACCCACGCCGCCCGTCGCCTGTCGGAGATGGCCGACAACCTCGCCGGCGTCGTCGGTATCGAACTGCTGGCGGCGTGCCAGGGGGTGGATTTGCGGGCGCCGCTGCGCAGTTCCCCGCCCCTGGAGGAAGCCAAGAGGCGCCTACGCGCCCGCGTGCCGCTCTGGGAGCAGGACCGCGCCATGGCGCCGGACATCGCCGCAGCCAAGGCGCTGGTCGCCGACGGGGCGTTTCACGATTTCATGGGCGGCGGGCTGCTGCCCAGTCTGCCGCCATCGCCCGGCTAAGCGCCGCTCAGCGCCCCGCTGCCACGTCCGGCGTGTCGGCCAGGCACATCATGGTGGCGAGCATGAAGGCAATAGCCTTCTCCTCGCCGTTCTTGACCGCAAAGACCTCGGAACGCACGACCGTCAGCGAGCGCCCGGCCCGCTCGACGGCGGCGCGGGCAAGGAAGCGCTCGCCGTCGGCCGGAGCCATCAGGTTGATCTTGTACTCGACGGTGAGCACCGACGAACCCGGCGGCATGAGGCTGTACGCCGCATATCCCGCCGCCGAGTCCGCCAATGCCGTCGTCACACCGGCGTGGTGGAACCCGTGCTGCTGGCACAGGTCCCGCCGGTAGGCCATCGCGAGCGTGCAGGATCCCGGACCGACCTCGGCCATTTCGGCACCGATGGTCGCCATCAGCGTCTGGCGCGCGAAGCTGTCGCGCACCCGGCGCTCGTAATCCGGATCCTTCGGCACGAACCGCGGCATGGCGTTTCCTCCCATTATCGCGCCTTTGACCGGCGTCTTCAGGTATACGGTAGCGTATGGCACCCACCTCGTGCTGTCAATACGCAGGCGTATACGAAGAGGCACCGGGGAGTTATGGAGGCACGCGTCAACAAGGCCGACTGGGTGGAGGAAGCTCTGGACGTGCTCGCCGAGTTCGGCGTGGACGGCGTCAAGGTGGAGCCGCTGGCCCGCCGGCTGAGCGTCACCAAGGGCGGCTTCTACTGGCACTTCAAGGATCGGCCTGAGCTGCTGGTGGAAATGCTGGAGACGTGGCGCTCCGGCCGAATCGGCGCCATCCGCCGCCATGCCCGCGACGCCGGCAAGAGCGCGCAGGAGCGGGTCGAGGGACTCGTGCGCCTCTACATCGAGAACGTGAATCCCAAGGGCGTCGCCATCGAACTGGCGATTCGCGACTGGGCGCGCCGCGACTCGCAGGCCGCCGAGGCGGTGGCCGATGTCGACGCCACCCGCCTGGAACTGGTGGCCGCACTGTTCCGCGAACTGGGCCTTGATGCAGCAGCGGCCCAGGCGCGCGCCTTCCTGATGTACTCGTTCCTGTTCGGGCAGGTGCTGGTCATCCTGCGCAGCGGCGAGGAGGAACGGCAGCGGCTGGTCGGCGACTGCGTGAAAGCGCTTCTGGGGTGAAACGAAAAGAGGGGCCGTAGGCCCCTCCCCCCGTCGTTCCCGAAAACGCGGTCAGCCCTTGAGGATGCTGCGGCCGGCGAAGCGGGCGGCGGCGCCGAGCTGCTCCTCGATGCGGATCAGCTGGTTGTACTTGGCGAGGCGGTCCGAGCGGCTCAGCGAACCGGTCTTGATCTGGCCGCAGTTGGTCGCCACCGCGAGGTCGGCAATGGTCGAGTCCTCGGTCTCGCCCGAGCGGTGCGAGAGGACCGCCGTGTAGCCGGCCTTGTGCGCCATGTCCACGGCTTCCAGCGTCTCCGACAGCGTGCCGATCTGGTTCACCTTGACCAGGATCGAGTTGCCGACGCCCTTCTTGATGCCCTCGGCCAGACGCTTCGGGTTGGTCACGAACAGGTCGTCGCCGACAAGCTGCACCTTGTTGCCGATGGCGTCGGTCAGCGCCTTCCAGCCCTCCCAATCGTCCTCGGACATGCCGTCCTCGATCGAGATGATCGGATAGCGGCCGACCAGATCGGCCCAGTACTTGACCATCTGCTCCGGCGACAGCGACTTGCCCTCGCCCTCCAACTCGTACTTGCCGTTCTTGAAGAACTCGGTCGAGGCAGCGTCGAGCGCCAGCATGACGTCGTCGCCCGGCTTGTAGCCGGCGGCCTCGATGGCCTTCATCACGAAGCCCAGCGCCTCGTCGGTGGAGGCGAGGTTCGGGGCGAAGCCGCCCTCGTCGCCGACGTTGGTGTTGTGGCCGGCGTCCTTGAGCTTCTTCTTCAGCGCCTGGAATATCTCCGAACCCATGCGGATGGCGTCGGCGCCGGTGGCGGCACCGACCGGCATGATCATGAATTCCTGGATGTCGATCGGGTTGTCGGCGTGGGCGCCGCCGTTGATGATGTTCATCATCGGCACCGGCAGCAGCGTGGCGAAGGCGCCGCCGACGTAGCGGTAGAGCGGCAGCGCGGCTTCTTCCGCCGAAGCGCGGGCAACGGCCAGCGACACGCCGAGGATGGCGTTGGCGCCGAGGCGGGCCTTGTTCGGCGTGCCGTCCAGCTCGATCATGTCGAGGTCGATGGCGCGCTGCTCGTGGGACTCGAGGCCGGCGAGCGCGTCGAAGATCTCTCCGTTGACCGATTCGACGGCCTTGAGAACGCCCTTGCCGCCGTAGCGGGACTTGTCGCCGTCGCGCAGCTCGACGGCTTCATGCGCGCCGGTCGAGGCGCCCGAGGGCACGGCGGCGCGGCCGAAGGCGCCGGAGTCCAGCGTCACGTCGACCTCGACGGTCGGGTTGCCGCGGCTGTCCAGGATCTCGCGGGCAGTGATGTCGGTGATGGCGCTCATGGTTGGCTGGTCCTCCGCTTCGTCGGCGCGTCGTTTGGGCGCGCGGGCTTGATAGCCCCTGCAAACCGGGCTGGCAAGGCCGTGTCGTGTACCCTTTCGGCCTGTTCCGAACGGTCAGGCCTGCTTGGCCAGCCGGTCGAATGCCTGGAGCCGCGCCAGCAGGGCGGGCATGTCCTTCAGCGGCACCATGTTCGGGCCGTCGCTGGGCGCGCCGTCCGGGTTCTCATGCGTCTCCATGAACACCGCCGCCACGCCCACGGCGATGGCGGCGCGTGCCAGCACCGGCACGCACTCGCGCTGGCCACCCGACGTGGTGCCCTGCCCGCCCGGCTGCTGCACCGAGTGGGTGGCGTCGTACACCACCGGGAAGCCGGTCTCCGCCATGATCGGCAGCGACCTCATGTCGCTGACCAGCGTGTTGTAGCCGAAGCTGGCGCCGCGCTCGCACAGCAGCACCCTGTCGTTGCCGGACTGCACCAGCTTGTCGGCGACGTTCTTCATGTCCCACGGGGCGAGGAATTGGCCCTTCTTGACGTTGACCGCGCGGCCGGTCTGCGCCGCGGCGATCAGCAGGTCGGTCTGCCGGCACAGGAAGGCCGGGATCTGCAGCACGTCCACCGCCTCGGCGACGGCAGCGCACTGCTGCGCCTCGTGCACGTCGGTGATGACCGGGCAGCCGAAACGCTCGCGCACCTCGGCGAAGATCGGCAGCGCCTTGTCAATGCCGAGGCCGCGCGCCGTCTTGATGGACGTGCGGTTGGCCTTGTCGAAGGACGACTTGTAGATCAGCCCGATGCCGAGCTTCCCGCACATCTCGTGCAGCGCCGCGGCTGTCTCCAGCCCGTGGTCGCGGCTCTCCATCTGGCAGGGGCCGGCGATCAGCACGAAGGGCCGGTCGTTAGCGACGGTGAGATTGCCGATCTGGACTGTGCGATTCATACAAACTCCAGGGTCATCTCAATGACCTCCGTTTATTTTCGACTGAACGACTTGATGTACCCCAACCCCTCTTCCACAGTAGCGCACAGACCGAAATCAACCCATAGCCTTGAAATTTGAGCCTTTACCTCGTCACTCTCGGTCGTGATTTGCCTGCGAACGAACATCCATTTGATCGTGTCTCGCGTTCTAAGAAGGTTGTCCGTGAAGTTGATGACCTCTCTTGCCTGTCCGCCAAACCAGAAACCACCACCGTGTGGGGGCTCATCAGTCGTGTACAGTGACGATGCCAAGCCTTTGCTAATAAGGTAACCATAGTACACTGCATACTCCAGTAGCTCAGTTCGACGAGCGAGTGCGACTAAGCCACTCCCATTCTCTCGCCCATCCATTTCGTCTAGCATATTGAGCACATGCTGTTTGATTAGTACGCTCGGCGTCCAAATGACAAAACCCCACTCAGGGATTTTCTCGTCGCCCATCCAATATTTGTAGGAGGGCCGCAAGACGTCATCGAGTTTTCGTCTTCCGATAAGGATGCGCCCATCATCAGCATAAAGCCACCGATCAGTGACAGGCCGAATCAATTGGTTTTTGCTATCAAGCGTTACATAAATGTCATTCTGCACATACCGCGCAACGGCAAACTTCAGGGGTTGCTGGGTTCTCCACCCACTGAGCCCCCCCAATCCTGGAACAAGGTCTTCGGCTCTCAAAATCTTTACCCGTTCAGAAAAGCGCCCGTATGCAGGCAAAACCTCAGATAGGAAGATACGCTCAAATGCGTCACGCTCCGCCCCTGTGTAATGGTTGTTTACTACAATGAATGACGCTTCCGAATCGGAAGGGAGGTATTTGCTTAAGGATAGAGCCTGAAGCTTCAAAACCATTAGATCCTGGAGGAACGAAACTGTGACGTATTGCATCTTCCTAAGAGCTCCACTGTCTCGACAGAACCGGTAACAACGTGGATCGCGGGAGGAGCGTAGAGCCTATAATGCCCTAGCTAGCTCAAGCCGAAAAGCCACCGGATACACATCATCTAAACGCACAAACAGTCTTTAGCCATTAGGCGCAAGAAGGTTATGAGCTATAGATCTCCAGTTCGAACGCAGTCATGCAGATGGAGAAGGCCTTGAAGTCTGTTCGCGTCATCAACCACAAAGAGGGTCGTAATTCTCAGAGAGTTCATTTGCGCAACTGCCTCCCCCACCAAGCAATCAGGCTTGACCACTTTAGGTTTCGTGGTCATCACATTTTTTACGCATTCTTGTGGCAAATCCGGCCGCATATGTCGCCGTAAATCACCATCTGTCACGGCCCCAACCAACAAGCCATTGTCATCCACTACAGCTGCACATCCGAAGCCTTTTGCTGACATTTCAATTATGACTTCATCCATTTGGGACCCAATATGGACTTTTGGCAATGCATCCTTGCTGTGCATAACCTTCGCCACGCGACGTAGCGTCTGTCCTAGTCGGCCGCCTGGATGAAAATTCCGAAAATGCTCGTGCGAAAAGCCGCGCAGCCCCATCAGTGCCACGGCTAAGGCGTCACCCATCACCAGCATCATTGTCGTCGACGTCGTCGGGGCCACGCCAATGGCACATGCCTCGGGCACATCTGGGATTAAGAGCACGTGGCTGGCTTCTCGGGCTAAGGTAGAGTTCGCCTGAGCTGTAACGGCGATCAACGGAACATCATGACGGCGGCAGTAGTGGACGATGTCGGAGAGTTCGGACGACTCACCAGATTTGGAAAGGGCGATCACCACGTCTTTGGCCGTCACCATGCCGAGGTCGCCATGGCTAGCCTCAGCCGCGTGCAGAAAGAACGACGGGGTTCCAGTCGACGCCAGAGTGGCGGCAATCTTTCGGCCGATATGGCCGCTCTTCCCAATGCCGGTCACAATGAGCCGCCCCTGCGCCTCCATGATCTGGTGCACGGCCGCCTCAAAAGGCCGGCCGAGCGAGCCAGCTAGTGCCTCCAATCCTGAGATTTCAATCCGGATTGCGGCGCGCCCAAGCGTGGCCGGGGATAGGTGCTCCAGCATACCTGCATCCCGACGCCGCTGCTCCCGGACGTCCATAACATCGTCAAGCATTGCGGCCCTCATTGTAGGCGTCCACTAAAAGATCGGTGGTGACTTGATTGTAACCCCAGAAGTGGCGCAACGACATCCTCAATTGGTTGGGAGGTCGTGGCGGCTCTACGCCATCGCAAGGCGTTGTCGGGGCCACCGGGTGCAGCAAATCGCGCCAGAAGTCCGTAGCAAGGAAGCCATTCATTACGCCGACGTATGCATCGGGACAATGCTCCTCGACATTGCTCTCGACCAGCCTAAAGGGCGGCTTGTAGAAGTATGCGTGCTCCTTGCCAAAGTATCTGGCTTCATAGCAGGTGCTCGAGCTGACGCTGCACACCCTCTTTAACCCCGGTTCGCTGAGTAGCCGATAGAAGTTCTCGCGCGTCGGCATAGTCGCATGCAGCGGTAGGCCTGTAGCGTAGAGTCCGAAGTCCGACCGGTTGTATGGATGCATCTTCAAGGCGATGCGGTTGCTGCCCCGCCAAAGGCTGCGGACTTCTTCACGGAAGTGACCGAAGTTCACAAGCCGGCCTTTTGCGATGACGCTACGGTCGTCGGGCATTTGTCCGGCGAGGAGCACGTCCACATCCGCTGGCAGTGTCGGACTCAGTCGCGCTAGGCCTGCTTGCAACAGACCCGCCTGTGCGTACAGCAGACCCTCCGGTATGCGCTTGGCCTTCAGCCGGTCGAAGATGGCTGGAACATTGGTCGCAAAGCCGAAAAAAATATCATCCATGAACCGAGCGGGGTGCGTCACCATGTCGACATACGGAATGTCGAGTGCAGCGAGGCAGCGGCGCAGAAGCGGGTTGTTCTCGAAGGAGATGACTACCGCGCCGTCGAAGCACGCGCGGACGTATTCGAGAGCGGCGCGGGGCACATCCGTTGAAGCCGAAAGCGCCGCCCAGCCTTGGATGGAAAGCCGGTGCCGAGCCAGAGCGTAAAAGCCCTCTGTGTCGAATCCGCCCGGCCCCCAGCAGAGGATTTCCGGTGCTACGCCGGTCGCCTGCTGCAGTTGCCATCGCAGCAGATGGTTGATCCATTGGATGTTCACCGTCTGGCTGGAGCGTTTGGCTGTCGCAACCGGTCTAAGCACGTCGCCGGTAACGATTACGCGGGAGAAGTCCGTTCGTTTCATATCCGGCCCTATCGGTGTCAGTGGATCATCGCAGCTGCAAGACTCTTCAGCGTCTTGCAGAACTGCGATCCCCAGACGGCGCCGTACTCGCGGCGAGCTAGCATATGCGCGTTCCGTGATAGCCGGGCACGCAGCTCTCCGTCGACGAAGAGCCGGGCTAAATGACTGATAAACTCGTCGCGCGTCCGTGCTAGCAGAAATGCTTCTTCGTGCGGTATCGGGACGCCGCGCGTAGCCTCAGACGTCAGCACAGCTGGCAGCCCGTGTGACAGATACTCGACAGTCTTGATCTTCAGGCCGCCACCGTAGAAGCATGGATTGATGGCGATGTCGGCTCCGGCATAGACTTCAGTGAGATCCGGAACTCTGCCGAGCAGGACGATGTCATCACCCTCGTAACTCTTCAAAGCGTCACAGACGGTGCCAGCGACCGTCATTTTGGCCCCGGTGTTCCGGAAGAGGGGCCAGACCTGCTCCAGAAACCATGTCATGCCGTCGACGTTCATCGGGCTGTCGCCGCCAACGAAGACGATCTGGCGGACATGGGATGTCGGCAGTCGGCTGTACGTGACCGGAACTTCATGGGGTACGTACACCGTGCGGTGCGCTCCCAGAACACCAGAAAGGAAACGATATTCCTGCCGCTGTATGGCGACCGATAGTTCAAAGCCCTCGAAGATGCGCAGTTCCTCTTCCATCGGCAGTTCGATGAAGTGCTTCTTCTGAAAATGAGAGAAATTTTCAGACCGGAGCGACATCACGTCATGGGTGTCTAGACATTTAATCGGCGGGCAATGCTGCACGTGACGCAGGTAAGAGAGCATCACGTACTCGATTACTACCGCATTTGCTGGTCGCACACGACAGAACTCCTCGAATGAAGAAAAGAAATCATTGGAGAAGCGCTTCTTCTCAAACGGTGTGAAACGACCATCAAAAGGAGCTTTTCGCGTCGAGCTTGGCAGATAATCCTTGAAGCTGTGGACCTTTATGGGAAGATTCATCGCTTCAATGACTTGCACCTCTTGCTTCCACAGGGAGCCGAGCAAGAATATATGGATGTCGCAGCCCTCCGACAAGGACTCCACAACGCTGTAGATTCGGCTTTCTTTCCCAAGACTGCGGTGCCAAAAGCGAACATCAGTCACCAGCGTCACGGTTGGCCGGAATTTAATAACGCGCAGGCTCCTCTCTGTCGCGGCCAAGCTTCTTTTAGAAGAAAAGCACGCCATCTGGTGGGCAACTATGCGCTGGTACCTGGAAAAGACAGAGCGACTTTCGTCCATCAATGCAGCGAAAGCGGCCGCATCTCGGCTAACTTCCAGGATACAATTTGCTACGTCTCGCACGTTGCCACAGAAGTGCATAGGGTCGGTGATTGGCAGGCCGACGGACCCATCCGTCGTGCTGATGACAGGGCACCCGTGCAACAATGCTTCCACGGTCTTGATCTTGAGCCCGGTACCGCCGATTGCTGGGTTGATAACGACGTCCACCACCCCATAGAACTCTTGTAGCTCTGAAACCCTGCCGAGCTTGGTCACGGTCAGACCTGATGGGACTGGGTCGATGTAGTCGCAGACACCGCCCGCAATCACCAACTCGAAAGGCTGTCCATCGGTGACGAGAGGCGCAAGCTCAGCGAGCAGCGCCTTTATGCTTGCGACGTTGATGGGATTGCTGCTGCCGAGATAACCGATGCGCAGCGACGTCGCCGGCGATCGCTGCAACACGACTTCCGGCCCGATATGGCCGACGGTGATGACAGGACGTTCAGTAAGGCTAGCGAGTTGTTCGCGCTCCTCGTCTTGAATGGCGAGGATCATGTGGGCCCGGCGCAGCCCAGCAGCCTCCTGCGCTGGCGCCGTCGAAAAGAACGAAGGGGGCAGCCCTAGGTCCGCCAGCCTTTGGTGCCGATTCGAGAATACGTCGTGAGTATCGATGAGCTTAACGACTGTGTCTGGGAAAAAGTCGAGTGCCTTGCTAAAAAAGACGTATTCAACTAGAACCACATCGACCTTTACCATTTGACTCAAGGTTTCGACCATGCTGGCGACATGGGGAGGAAACCAATCATCAATGCCATAGCCCCCAGCGTGCGGTGGTTTTTCCTTGGAGCGGTCATAAGGAACTGCGTAGAACGAATCCCACTGCGCAGACATTGCCTGCA
This sequence comes from Pseudomonadota bacterium, assembly GCA_023412175.1. Classification (GTDB taxonomy): domain Bacteria; phylum Pseudomonadota; class Alphaproteobacteria; order Azospirillales; family Azospirillaceae; genus Azospirillum. The sequence continues at coordinate 14,342 of JAEYOB010000638.1, forward strand.
TGCTGACAGCATCGACCTTCTCGCGGGCGATAAAAACAAAATGGACATGGTGGCCCATTTGCTGAAACGCCGTCAGCATGGAATGGATACGGCTCCGATTCCCTGCATCTTGAGGATGCGAGGGGGTCGGCGAGACAACCAGAATGTCCATACCCATAGCAGCTTATGCCCTCTGTTCGATGCGGCAGCGCCAGATCGCGACACCAAGCTGGCGCCGGTCCTGACCGCCCGAATCGGCTGGCGAGAACATCTTCTGCACGTCGAAATGCAACACCATCTGGGATAGCGGAGGGACCTGCTCGATCTCTACGTCGGCGACCCAAACTCGGGTGTTGGGTTTGTTGGCGAGGACCAGTTGTACGCCGGCGAGCATGCACATCAGGTTGGTCTCAATGGGCGCGCCGTCGCCTGACGTGAGTTCGAGAACGACGCGGAGTTTGCCGCCGCCCAAGGAGGGGAGGATGATCGTCGAGTGCTGGTTGGGGCCGGACCACCGCCACGTTAGCGGGCCGTCCTGCTCGACGGGATACCAATTCACGCCGATAAAGCGTGATGTCAGATCGGCCTCAAAGAATGCCGGAGGAGGCGCGTCCAGCATCTCCGTCGGGACTTCGGGGGCTTCACTCAACGGGTCGATTCGCACCATTTCAGTCTGCATCCAGCCAAAATGGGCTGCATAGCTACTCAGCTTCTCAATTTGAGCGCTCATGACAGCCATACGATCGAGGAGTATACCAACCTTCTCTGCGTTCGTGGGTGCGTTACAAATCGCCCGCGACAATGCTTGTCGATGCTTCGCAACCAGATGGGTGTCGATCATCGCGTCAGCACAATCATTATTATTTAAATCGATAAAAGAAGATAGGTTTTGAATTTCGTCCGCTTGTCTGATGTCTCCTCGGTACTTTGCGGGGTGGCTGTCTGGTGGAAGTTCAATATTGATAGCCGAAGCCTCCTTGTCCTGATCTATTTTCGCTGATCCTGCTTCAATCGGACTTCCGATAAGCATGGTGCCAGTTTCCTTCTCCTTGATCTCGATCGGCATGCCGGAGTCTAATGAACAGGGGATAGGCAGGCGAAACGCATGCAGCCCATCACCAATTCCTTGCTCCTTGAGGTCCTCTCGAAACATGTCAGCAACGACTTCCGAAATGAGTCGACCATCAAGGTAAGCTGCAACCGTGCATCGCCTGTTAAGCTCCTGCTTGTTGACAACCCATCCGGTGACTGCATTGTGCTCAATGCCATCGACATGGCCGTAGATGTTCATTGGTCCGCTCCGGAACTCTCGCAGATGTCGTAAAGCTGCTTGCTGGTGGGAATATTATTAGTATGCGCGTATCGGTCGCCGGGATCAGATTGGTGCGAGTTCTGAAACTTTGGATGTTCTTCCGTACCCATCGTCAAGCCGCACAATATCATCCTCGCCAAGGTATCCGCCCGACTGCACCTCGATCAGGTGCAGCGGCACCTTGCCCGGGTTCTCCAGCCGGTGCACCGTGCCCATCGGGATGTAGACGGACTGGTTCTCGTAGACGAAGACCTGCTCCTCGCCGCGCGTCACCAGCGCCGTGCCCTCGACCACGATCCAGTGCTCAGCCCGGTGGTGGTGCATCTGCAAGGACAGCCGCTCGCCCGGCTTCACGACGATCCGCTTGACCTGGAAGCGGCTGCCGCGGTCGACACCCCGGTACGAGCCCCACGGCCGGTGCACGGTCGTGTGTAGGGCGTGCTCGTCGCGCCGCTCGGCCTTGAGGCGGTCCACGATGTGCTTCACGTCCTGGGCGTGGGCGTGGTCGGTGACCAGGATCGCGTCGTCGGTGGCGACCACCAACACGTTCTCCAGCCCGGCGACCGCGACCAGCTGCTCGTCGGAGCGGACGTAGACGTTGCGCGCGTCGTGCAGCACGGCGTCGCCCTGGACGACGTTGCCATTTGCGTCCTTCTCGCCGATGTCCCACAGAGCCGACCAGGCGCCGACGTCGTTCCAGCCCATGTCAACCGGGACCACGGCCGCCTTTGCGGTCTTCTCCATTACGGCGTAGTCGATCGAGTCCGACGGCGAGGCGGCGAAGGCATCCTTGCCAAGCCGGCAGAAGGTGAGATCCCGCTCGGCAGCCGACAGAGCCTTGCGGCACGCCTCGACTATGGCCGGGTTGCTCCGCTCCAGCTCGGCCACGTAGGCGGCGGCGGAGAAGAGGAGGATGCCGCTGTTCCACAGGTAGGAGCCCTCCGCCAGATAGGCCTCCGCCGTCGCCTGGTCGGGCTTCTCGACGAAGCGCTCGACGGCATTGACGCCCTCATGAGCATCGAGCTTCGCTCCGGCCTTGATGTACCCGTAGCCGGTCTCGGCCCGCGCCGGCTTGATGCCGAAGGTCACCAGCGCGCGGGCAGACGCAGCGCCAGCAGCCTTTGCGACTGCCTCGAGGAAGCGCTCAGGCGCGGCGATGACATGGTCGGACGGCATCACCAGCATGAGGCCGTCCTCGCCCGCGGTGAGCAGCTTGAGGGCGGCGACGCACACCGCCGGCGCGGTGTTGCGCCCAACCGGCTCAAGAATGATCTCGGACGGCCGGCATGCCTGGGCGCGCAGCTGCTCGGCCACGATGAAGCGGTGCTCCTCGTTGCAAATCACCAGCGGCGCCGCGAAGCGCTCCCCGGCGACCCGCAGCGCGGTCTCCTGGATCATCGTCAGCTCGCTAGCCAGCGGCAGGAACTGCTTCGGGTACATCGCCCGCGACAGCGGCCACAGCCGGCTCCCCGAGCCGCCCGACAGGATGACGGGCGTGATCACGCCCTCGAAGCTCCCGTTTCCCATGAAAGTTCCCCCTACGTCCTTCCGCATCCGCACTCTGGGGCTGTGTGCCCCGTTCATTTCTCTTCTGGCAGCCGCCGTGTGACGATGCCGCTTGGTTCCGTTCAGCCGGCGTGAGCCGCGTGGCTCGGCTCCGGCAGCGCCAAGCCGGCATCGGCCAAGTAGGCGTTCAGCTCGCCGGTGAGCCGCGACAGGTCCTCCGGGCTCTTGGCCTCCGCCCGCGCCACCAGGACGGCCTGCGTGTTGGAGGCGCGCAGCAGCCACCAGCCGTGCGGGCGCAGCACCCGCACCCCGTCGACCTCCGACATCTCGGCCTGCTCGGTCTTGAGCCGGGCGCGAACGCGCTCGATGACGCCAGCCTTCTGCTCGTCCGCGCACGCGAAACGGAGCTCGGGCGTGTTGACCAGCCGCGGCAGGGTGTCGAACCACTCGGCCAGCGAGCCCGGCAGCCGCGAGACGATCGACAGCAGGCGCACCGCCGCGTACGTCGCGTCGTCGAAGCCGTGGTAGCGGTCGGCGAAGAAGATGTGCCCGCTCATCTCGCCCGCGAGCGGCGAGCCGATCTCGGCCATCAGCGTCTTGATCAGCGAGTGCCCGGTGCGCCCCATGACAGGGCGCCCGCCCATCGTGGCGATCTGGTCGAACAGCAGCTGGCTCGCCTTCACATCCGCGATGATCGGCGCGCCGGGACGGTTCTCCAGGACCTCCTTGGCCAGCAGCACCATGAACTGGTCGCCCCACAGGATGCGGCCGCAGCCGTCGATCACGCCCAGGCGGTCGCCGTCGCCGTCGAAGGCCAGCCCGAGGTCAGCCCCCTCGCGGGCCACGGCCTCCTGGAGCTGCCCCAGCGTGTGCGGGTCGGTATGGCCTCGCCGAAGAACGGCTTGTTGCACAGCATCATCTTGAAGCCGTTGTGGTCGGGCGGGTTGTGCGAGCCGGTGACCTGGATGGCCCCCGCCGCGCCCATGAGCTTCTGGGCGAAGTACAGCATCGGCGTGGGCCCGAGGCCGATGCTCACCACGCCGGCCCCGGTGGAGAGGAGCCCCTCGACCAGCGCGCCCTCGAGCTCGGGCGACGAGAGCCGGCCGTCGCGCCCGACGCACACGCGGCCGCGCGGCTCGGCCTGGAGCACCAGCGTGCCGAAGGCCTGGCCGATGGCGTAGGCGTCCTTCGCCGATAGCGTCTCGCCCATGATGCCTGCGGATGTCGTACTCGCGCAGGATGGTCGGATGGAACTGGTGCACGTGCTCTATTCCCCCTCAAACGGCCGCGCCGGAGCGTGTGAGACTGGCGGTGCCATTGCCAAGAAGCGCCGCGTATCCCGCGCCGACCGCCGCCGGCGCGTAGGTCGCCGCCGTCAGCTTCTGCCCCTGCTTGGCCAGCCGCTGGCGCAGCCAGCGGTCCTCGACCAGCCGCCGCATCCACCAGGCGGCGTGCGCCACGTCCGGCTCCGCCCACAGCTGCCCGCCGGCGAACGGGTATTCCTCCGGCGACACTTGGCGCAGCCGGTGGTCGACCAGGGCCGCGCTGCCCGGCGTCGTGAAGTCCATGTTCCCCGAGAAGCCGGTGACGACCACCGGCTTGCCCAGCAGCATCGCCTCGGCGATCCCCCGCCCGAACCCCTCGGCCCGGTGCAGCGACACGAAGCAGTCGCACGCCCGGTAGAGGTCGAGCACCGCGCCCCGGCTCAGCGTCTCGCTGATGATCGTGATGCGCCGGTCGGCCTGCGCCTCCTCCAGGAGCTCCTGCCAGACCGGGCTGTCCGGCGTCGCGCGCATTGCCTTGACCACCAGCCCCACCGGCTCGTCACCGAGTGGGAAGGCCTCCTTGAAGGCGCGCACGCAGGCCTGCGGGTTCTTCCGGGCCAGGCTGGACAGGACGTCGAAGGAGAACACGAAGAGGAAGCGCCGGCTGGGCAGGCAGAAGTCGCGCCGCGTGAGTCCGTCTGTCGCGTCCACCGTGACGGCCATTGGCATGTGCCGCACCGGCTTCGGGCTGCTTTTCGCGTAGGCCTCGTAGGTGTAGCGGCTTGAGGCCCAGACCTCGTCCACGAGCTCGTAGGCATGGCGCCACTCCTCGGGCCACTCCGGCAGCACCCACGGCCAGTACCCGATGGTCCGGCGCCCGTCGAACAGTGCCGATCCCTCCACCGCCGCGAGGCGCGCCGTCTCGATGCCGGTCGTGCACAGCAGGTTGACCGCATAGGGAAGCTGGTCGGTGATCAGCGCGTCGACACTGTCGTCGCCCTGGCACACCTCGCGCCCGGGCTCGACGTTGTAGAGGCTGAAGGGAATGCCGGTCGCCTGCATGGCGAGCGCCGCCATGCGGACGTCCTCGCCGATGCCGAACTGCCCGCGGGCGTAGCCGATCAGGTTGACGCCGAATGGCAGGGTGCCGTGGCTCGTCTTGATCGCGGGCGCCGCCACGGTCGCCGGCGTGGCCACGTCCGCCAGCCGCTGGAGGATGGGGTACTGTTCCGTGCCCTCGGCGCGCGCCCACTGAGCGAACTCGGGGTTGAGTGGGTTGGGGAACCGCGCCTGGATGGCGGCGTCGGTCGACCAGATCATCGCCAGGACCGGCGGCAGCTCCGGAGCGCCCGGGGCCGGGACGAGGAGAACCTGCGCCTGCTGCTCGTCCACGAGGTCTTCCAGCCGCGTCTCCGCGAGCCCGTGCGTGAAGTACCACACGACGAACGCCATGCGCCCGCCCGGGGTGTCCAGGGGGAAGGTCTCCTGGAGGTCCGGGCGCCGCAGCCACACCTGCATCATCAACCGGGTGATCGGGATGGCGCCGCCGACCGGCACGCGCTCGTCCGGCTCGTTCAGGAAGCGCCTTTGCTCCTCGGTGAAGAAGCGGGCGAGGCGCAGCTCGGCTGGGCCTTGGGTAAGGTACCACCAGACGAACGCCTGCTGACCCTCCGCCGTGCCCAGGTCGAAGGCGCTCCGCAGGTCGGGCCGCATGGCCCACGCAAGTCTCATGAACGGGGTTAGTGTCGGGCGCACCTCGGGCAGGGCCTCCGCCGCTGGCTCGGTCAGGAGGTCCTGGGAGATGGTGAACTCGGCCTCCGCCAGCGCGCGGTACTCGCGCGCGCCGTTCAGCAGCAGCCACCACTCGAAGCGCGCCCGGTCGCCGTCGCACAGCTCGCGCAGGTCGGGCCGGGTCAGCCAGATCGTCTTCTTGACCTCGTCCAGCCGCGTGCGCGCCGACGCGCTCGTGCGCTCGGCGTCAGCATCCGACGGCTCGGTCGAGGGTGTGTGGTTCACGGAGACATCCATCAGGCAAGTGTTCGGTGCCGTGGCCGGAGGCTACGGTGCGATCATGCGCGAATGCGCAGAGGAGTGCGGTGGGACGGCCCTCCGGCGCTGCTTTCGGTTTTGGCCGGAGCCCTTGGTAGCCATGATCCGCTCAGCACTCCTCGGGCCCTCGCCCCGCTGTTTAAGAGACCAAAACATGAACATGCTTTGCAAGACATGCCCATGACGAAGGGGGCAAGACGGTTGCCGCAGCGACGGCCCAGCCAGTATCTCTTGGCAATTTCGCCGACGTCGCAAAGTCCACTCAACGTACTGAGCCATCGAGGGGGACCAGAGGAAACGGCATCAGTATTTCGCAGGGCGCCAAGCGCTGGGCGCGCTCGGCAAATCTGATGGCGAATCTTCTTAAGCTGCACTCTGGATGGCAGGGCGCTCACTCACCTGGGGCGCGATTTGGCCCGTCCCCTTGACCGCAGCGGACAAAACGGCGATATTGTCGGACACTCTTGTCATGGAGGCTGCCGATGAGCGAGATCGATAAGGCGCCGGAGCGAAACCGCTCGATATTGGCTGCTTCCAAAGAAGTGGGGCGGGCCGGAGCCCCCCAGGCCAAGCTTGGGTATTTTTCGGCGAAGAGGCACCTGGTGCGGTCGCGCCGCGATGAGAGCAACCGCCACGTCTCTGCGGAAAAAGGCAGCGCCGACCGCGTCAGCCGCGTTCTACAGCAGGCAGAGGCGGAGGGGCTCGTTGGGCGCGAGAAGGACACCAAGATCAGCGGGCGCGTGAACCACCTCCTCATTGAGCGCGCACGCGCCAATGCGCACATTGAGTCGACAACGGACTTGATAGAGTACGCCCTCGCAAAAGTAGCCGTCGAGGACCGCTACGGCGACTGGCTGGCTGACCAGGAGGGAACGGTCAGCCCGGAGTTGGACCTCGACATCTAAACGGATGAGCGCGTTCGACCTCCAGAAGATCCTGCGATGGGTGAAGCCGTCCCGGTGGACGGCTTCACTTTCACGCCGCCCGGATGAGGATCTACCATTCGCGACGGAGTCCGACCTTTCCGGCGGCGAGCTGCTGCTGGACACGTGCGTCTACATAGACGTCCTGCAGGGGAAGGCGCCGCCGGTCGTCAAGGCACTCCTCCGCAGCCGGCAGGTGAACCACAGCTCTGTCTGCGCCGCTGAAATGACGCACCTTCTCGGCGCCCTCAATCCCCAGCACCCCGACACGCCGGCGGCACTTCAGAAGATTGTCGAGGTGCTTGAGAAAATGCCGGAGCACCGTGTCTATACGCCGACACCCGACATGTTCGCTGAGGCTGGGGTGCTGGCTGGCTTGCTCCACCGCGTCAACAATCACCCGAAGGGCAGCGAGGGGCGACTGCTCTGTGACGCGCTGCTCTTCCTGACGGGCAGACGGCTTGGACTCACGGTGCTGACCGGCAACGTCAAGGACTTCGACCTGCTGAGCCAAATCCTCCCGCAGACCAGCTTGCTCTTCTATCGGCGCGATTAGGTCTATCGTCGACCAAGGAAAAGATCCTGGTGCTTCACGACTGAGCCTAATGCCAAGGGCATTTGTAGAATGCAATGATCTCGGTGTCGCCTACGGCTTGCGGATCGGCGCGCTACACCGGACAAAGGCAAAAATGAAGAAATGCCATGCCGCTTGGCGATGCGCGTGCGTAGCCGCGAATGCGCTGGGGAGCGGACGAAGCGGTCTCACCCGCAGCTCGGCCTGCGGCCTCGTCTTTCTTCATCCATTCCTGCATAGCGGTCAGCCACCGGGCTATCCTCCCTGTAGCGTTTTGCCCGCTCTGGCGCGTGGCATTTGCGGGGCGGGGGTCAGTGTCGCGGAACGTTATCGAAGATGGCGTCGGGCGACGATGCTGTAGCCGCCTGCTTGATAAGGGGACGTAGGTCCTCCTCCGACAGCTTCAGAAGGCGGGTGCGGACGGCATCATCCACCGAGCCGAAGCGGGCCTCCAGAACATCGAGGATGCTTCCCAGCAAAGCTTCGACCCGGCCCTCGGCTTTGCCCTCGGCGCGGCCTTCAGCCTTACCCTGTTTGATCCATTCCTGCGCAACGGTCGGCATCAGTTCACCCTCCCGGCCCGGTTTCGCCCGCGCCACCGCTGAGGTCAGCGTCTCGGCGGTCGTGTCGTACACCCTGGCAATATACACCAGAACCTGGATTTCCAGAGCGTCGCCGTCGGGCAGATCCCTCAGGACCCGCTCCAGAACCTCGGGCGCCACCCCCTTCGCAAATGCGTACTTGAGCGCGCCCAGGCCGGCGCGCAAGGCCCGCTCCCGCGACAGCCGCTCGTAGTCAATGGGGCCGAGGTCACGCAGGACGTAGCGCAGGTCGCGGACGTAGGCGAGGACCTGGTCGTCAGCGTCGACACACTCCAGTACCGACGTCGGCACCGTCCAGGGCCGCCTGCCGTGATAGAAGACCAACGGGATGATCGGCGGCAGCGCCGCCAGCTTGGCCGCGTCGCGGCCGGCGTAGCGATCCCAGATGCGGACCATGTAGCCGAGCAGCTGGAGCGGCGTGCGCGGATCGGGCGCGCTCTTGTGCTCCAGCAGGACGTACAGCAGCACCGGCCGGCCATCGCGCAGGGCGACCTCGAACAGCCGGTCGCTTTGGCTGTCGCGCAGATCCTCGTCGACAAAGGTGCCATCAAGCAGTGTCGGCGGCACGTCGGTGAGCAGCGCGGCAAGATCCGGCGGCAGGTACTCGCGGATCAGTATGCCCGCCCGCCCTACGTCGTCGACCAGGGCTCGGAACAGGGCGTCATGTGGGGTGCTCGGGACTGACATCGGCGCCAGGACCTGGGTGTCGGGAAGCAAGCCGGAGAAGATCAGATTGACCGGCCTGCTGCAACGCGTATCGGATCGTCCCCTGCGTCGACATGGGCGGGAGCTTCCCCTGCCTCCCTGTTGGCGGAACGCTCAGGCAGCACGCCTTGAGACAGGGAGGAACGGGACGCTTCAGCGTCGGATCGAGCGCCAAAGGCCTTGGTCCGATTGCATGACCGTTTGCAGCGGGAGGCAGGGGAGGCTTCGGCGGTCTTGCCCCTGTGCTTCCTGTGCATCCGCGGGTTCCGTTCGGTGTCTGTCGGCACTTTGCATGCAAAGTCGGCCATCGCGTGAACAGCTATGTGTAGGGCGATCGTCGTCCTGCACCGGCGGCCATCCCTACAGGGGCAGTGGAAACGCAAATTTCCGCCACTGCCCCTCATTCCCCCCTCTTTCTCTCCGATCATCTCCTCTCCCTCTCCTGAGTGGGTTGATCGCGGTACGGCAGGGCACGGGGTCGCCGGGAGGATCCAACTCTCACGCGAGTCCACGACATGACCACCACCATCGGCACCCCCGGCGGCGCGACGACGACCGACGCCCTCCCGAACCTCCTGCTCGACGCGGTCGAGTTCGGCCTGGAGGCGGACCTGGCCAGCGAAGGCGGGCCTGCCACCGATGAATTCGTGCATCGCCTCTGTCAGGTGCCCGGCGTCAAGCAGCACGGCAGGGCGATCACGAGGGCCGGCACGCGGGCCTTCGACCTCTCCATCCCGGTCAAGGGGGCCGACGGCACTCTGCTGGGCACCGCGTCCGCCTACCTCGTCCTGATGCCGATCGGGGGGAGGATCGTGCTCGGCAGCGGCAGCGGCGTGCGGCTCAACCTTCAGCGCCTCCTCCGCGCTGATCTGGGGCGGAAGGGCTGCGGGCCTGCCGGGCTGGACGGCAACGACAATGTGACCGGCCCGCTGGGCACCCGCGGGCCGAAGCTGCTCGTGCGGCAGCTCCGGCTGGCTGGGGCCGCCGTGGACGGGCTCGTGGATGCCCTCAACGGCGCGCTGCCGGCGGACATGGGCGCCAAGCGGCAGAGACTGTGGTTGCGCTCCGCTGAGGTCTGCCGCGACCTCGCGTCGCCCGACGCGGTCGGCGAGGTCCGCGCGCTCCAGCGGACCTGCCTCGCCGGCTCGGAGTTCAGGGCGGCGGACTGCTACATCAGGGGGGCGCTCGACGAGCGGGGCGTCCCCGCCGTGCGCTGGCGGCAGTCGGACGATGGGCCCGTGTTCAAGGCCTACGCCAAGCGGTCCGACCTCACCCGGCTCGAGGTCGCCTACCCGCAGCGCGGCGCCATCAGGAGGATCTTGGGCGCGGACGAGGCCGAGCTTGGCGGAGCAGAGGCGGTGCGCCTGCTGCGGGGGTTTGTGATGACGGTGGCCGGGGGAGTCGACGAGCTGGAGAGGCACGTAGCCGAGGCGCGCGGTGCCAAGACTGACGGGCTGGTGACAGACTTGGTCCTGCATCTCGCCCCTTTGGTCGCCCTGGCGGCGGGCTCGCGTGTGGGGCCAGGCCGCCCACCGGCGGCCCAGACGGTTTCAGAAGCCCGCGCGGCGCTGCGTGAGTTGATCGAAGCGCGCGTGTACCGCGCGACGGGAGCGAGAGCGAAGGGCGGGCTCCGCGCGGTGCTGAACGGGCTCTCCGGTGACAGTGGCCCGCTCCGGCGCGGGGGCGGGCGCGGCACGGTGTTCACCGTCCGGCCAGGCCTGGTCGGGTAGCCAACAGCGCCTCAGCTCACCTCAGTATCGCCGGCACGGGGCTCGCGGCTCAGCCG
>JAEYOB010000259.1 GCA_023412175.1 Pseudomonadota bacterium
CACCTTGCCCTGGTCGATCAGGTCCTTGTAGGCGCCCAGCGTGTCCTCGAACGGGGTGTGCGGATCGTCCCAATGCGATTGGTACAGGTCGATGCGGTCGGTCTGCAGGCGGCGCAGCGACGCCTCGACGGCGGTGCGGATGTAGGCCGGCGACAGGCCCTTCATGCCCGGTCCCATCTCCGAGCCGACCTTGGTGGCGATGACCACCCGGTCCCTGTTGCCGCGGCTTTTCAGCCAAGTGCCGATGATGGTCTCGGACTCGCCGCCACGGTTGCCGGGCACCCAGGCGGAGTAGGCGTCCGCCGTGTCGATGAAGTTGAACCCGGCATCGACGAAGGTGTCGAGCAGCCGGTGGGAGGTCGGTTCGTCCGCCGTCCAGCCGAACACGTTGCCCCCGAAGCAGAGGGGGGCCACCGTCAGGCCGGATTGGCCAAGCGGGCGCTGCTCCATACGTTGGTCTCCTTGCATGCGGGCGTGGTGCCGAGGCAAGAGAGTGGTGGGTCCGCGGCCGGTCGTCCAGCCGGCGGTGGGCATGCGACGGGAAGCCGGAGCTGCCTTCCCGTCGCGCCGGCTGTCATATGGGCATCAATGGCGCATCTGGCCCGTCTGCTTGCGGGAATCGCCGGTCTTGTCGAGGATGATGGTGTCGTCGGCTTGGCCCTCGACTTCCAGGATGCCGATCAGACCCTTGGTGGCGCGGCTCAGCGCGTGGTCGACGAGGGCATATTGGCCCGGGTAATCCAGCTTGAACTCGACCATGGTCGCGCCGCCCGGCGGTACCGAGACCGTCTGCACGCTCTTGGCCGCCGGGCTGTCCAGGTCGCCCATGTTGTGGACGCGGTCGAAGATCTCGCCGATCACGTGGAAGGACGAGGTGAAGTTCGGGCCGCCCACGCCGAACCAGACGCGGACCGTCTCGCCCACCTTCGCCTTGAGCGGCTTGTTGTCAACCAGGGCACCCACGGCGCCGTTGAACACGAAGTATCCCGGATTTTCGTTCACCAGGCCGTCATAGTCGTCCTCGGCGTGTGGGATGTTCTTCGCCTTGGCGGCGTAGATCTCCTGCTGCATTACGTAGAATTCCTTGTCGACCTTCGGCAGGCCGTCCTCGGGTTCGACCACGATCAGGCCGAACATGCCCTTGGCGATGTGGTGGGCGACCATCGGCGTGGCGCAGTGATAGACGTAGACCCCCGGTGCCAGGGCCTTGAACGAGAATTCCTTGGTCTGCCCCGGCTCGGCCTGGGTGATCGAGCCGCCGCCGAGGAAGCCCGTCGCTGCATGGAAGTCCACGGAGTGGTTCATGCTGGATTCCGGCGCGTTCGTCATCCTGACGTTGACGGTGTCGCCGACGCGGACGCGGACCATCGGGCCGGGAACCTTGTTGTCGAAGGTCCAGTAGGTGTAGGTGGTGCCGTCCTCCAGCTTGGCCTCGACCTCGGTCGTGGTCAGGACCACGTCGTGCGTCTTCGGGGGGCGCTTGCCCGGCGCCTCCGGCGCGGGAACGGCCGCCGGATCCTGGACGATATCGACCTTCGGGTCCTTGGCCTTCGGTTCGGCGTACAGCGTGGTGGCGGACGTCGCGCCAATCGAGGACAGAAGCATGATGGCAACGGCGCTTGCCGTGCCGAGTAACGCTCTGGTCGTCATGATGCCTACCAAGTAAGATTGTCCAGATCGGGACCATTTTTAATTCAAGGTGGCAATGTCAAGGCGCGCAACTGCTCACGCTTGAGTTCGCACCACTTTTTTGTAACAAATAATACTTTTGATTTTTGCGAGAATATGTTGCGTAATTATGTGCATAGATGAAGTAATGATGGCTTTTGGAACTTGCGGTGATTTTGTCTGTTGTCTGGGGTTTCGGCATCCCGGCGCCTTCGAGCGCCTTCGGCCTCACTTCGTCGCGGGCATTCGGGTGTCGGCCGTGTCGCGCCGATCCTCCGACGGCGGAATGGCGGAGTAGTAGGCGGCGACCGCCTGGATCTGCCCGTCGGTCAGGCCACGGACGGCGGCTCCCATGATCTTCGACAGGCCGGTGTCGCCGCGCCCGCCGTCCCGCCACAGCCGCAACTGGTCGGCGATGTAGCCGGCGTACTGTCCGGCAAGCGAGGGATAGCGGGGATCCCTCGGCGCTCCCGGACCATGGCAACCGGAACAGGCGGCGACGCCGCGCTTGGGATCGCCAGATGCGGCGATGGCGGCGCCCAGTTCCCGCAGGCGCGGGTCGGCGCCCGCGGTGTCCGGCGGTGGTGCGGGCCGGGCGGCGTAGTACTGCGCCAGCGCGCGCATCTCGGCGTCGTTCAGCGCCGCGGCCGGCGGCTGCATGATGCCGCTGGGCCGGCTGCCGTCGGCATAAGCCCTCAGCGATTCATGGAGATAGGCGGCGCTCTGGCCGGAAAGCCGCGGAAAGGCGCCGCTGCCGTCCCCGTTGCCGTCATAGCCATGGCAGCGCACGCAGGTTTCCAGCACGGTGCGGTCCAGCCCTTCCAGTTCCTTCATGG
>JAEYOB010000268.1 GCA_023412175.1 Pseudomonadota bacterium
TGGTGCCGACCTGGGCGATCTCGTCGTTGGTCGTGACCTTCTTGGCACGGCCGCGGATGTCGGCCACGACGGTCTCGACGGCGAGGTCGATGCCGCGCTTCAGGTCCATCGGGTTCAGGCCGGCGGCCACCGACTTCACGCCCTCGCGGACGATCGCCTGGGCCAGAACGGTCGCGGTGGTGGTGCCGTCGCCGGCCAGGTCGTTCGTCTTCGACGCGACCTCACGCACCATCTGCGCGCCCATGTTCTCGAACTTGTCGGCCAGTTCGATTTCCTTGGCGACGGTGACGCCGTCCTTGGTGATGCGGGGGGCGCCGAACGACTTCTCGATGACGACGTTGCGGCCCTTCGGGCCCAGGGTCACCTTGACGGCGTCCGCCAGGATGTCCACGCCGCGCAGCATCTTCTCGCGGGCGGAGGCGGAGAACTTGACTTCCTTGGCAGCCATAGCTCGATTCCTCTGAATTCAGTAGTATTGGGTGGAGACGGGAAAAGGACGTGAGACCTTAGGCCTCGATAACGCCCATGATGTCGGATTCCTTCATGATCAGGAAATCCTCGCCGTCGATCTTCACCTCGGTGCCGGACCACTTGCCGAACAGAACGCGGTCGTTCGCCTTCACGTCGAGCGCGACGACCTTGCCGCTCTCGTCGCGAGCGCCCGGGCCCACCGCGATCACCTGACCCTCCTGCGGCTTCTCCTTCGCCGTGTCGGGGATGATGATGCCGCCCTTCGTCTTCGTGTCGGACTCGATACGCTTGACGACGACGCGGTCGTGCAGCGGACGGAACTTCATGTGCGTGCCTCCTGCAAAGGCTCAAAGGAATAAGGGGTTCGGGCTGTTGTTAGCACTCTCGCCCGGTGAGTGCCAGACAGCTAATAGAACCGTCCGCCCGATTCAAGAGGGTCGTTCGCGCATTTGCGCGAAAAGCTGGCAGCAATCACCCTGGATGGCTGCTAAGTCATTGAATAGGAACAATTTTCACGGTTGCGTGTTGATCGTGGATGCGGCACGCTTTGCGGAAAGGCCGCGGGAGGCCCGCCGCAGGAGCAATCCCCACGGAGGTGCGCGCATGACCGATCTTGCCCGCCAACTTCGCGACTACCGCCTGACCACGGCGGAGATCCTCTACCACATGCCCGACCATCCGGCCCTGCTGCAGAGCTTCATCTGGCAGGATCTGGACATGGCGCCGGAGTACCCGGTGCTGAAGCGTTTCCTCGACTATTGGCAGAGGAACCTCGACGGCAAGCTGCACTCGGTGAAGCTGGCGACCAAGGGGGTGATCGCGCCGGCCGAGGTCCGGCTGCTGGCTGCTGAAATCCGCCTGCACTGAACGGCCCGCCGGACCCGTGTGACGCCCGTCACAGCCCCGCCCTCGGCATTCGCCTAAAGATTTAGGCGACGGGATGCGCCATCGGAGGCGCGGGAGGGAGACGCAGGCATGTCGCACGGCGACCACGAGGACATCCAGGTCTGGCTGGCCGAAGCGGTGCTGGAGTTCGCCACCATCACCGGACTGTTCGCCATCTTCTTCGGCCTGTTCTTCCTGCTGGGCGCTCTGGAGGACCTGCCGCTGTAACGCATTGCGGGAAAAACATGCTGCATGCACAACGATTGATGCGATAGATTGGCGGCCCTTTCCCGTGATGAGGTCGCACCATGAGTGAGCCGGTCTGCCAGGACGCCGTCGATCTGGTGAAGCATTTCGAGGGGCTGTACCTCAAAGCCTATCTGTGCCCGGCCGGCGTTCCGACCATCGGCTACGGCCACACTGCCGGCGTGTCGCTCGGCCAGACGATCAGCGAAGAGCAGGCGGACCAGTTCCTGGCGGTGGACCTCGCCGGCGCTGCGGCCTCGGTGGACCGTCTGGTGAAGGTGGCGATCGACCCGAACCAGCGCGGCGCGCTGGCATCCTTCGTGTTCAATCTCGGTGCCGGCAGCCTTGAGGATTCGACGCTGCTGAAACTGCTGAACAACGGCGACACCGCCGGTGCGGCGGGTGAATTTGGCAAGTGGGTGCACAGCACGGTGGACGGCCGCAAGGTGGTGCTGCAGGGTCTCGTCGCCCGCCGGGCCGCCGAAGCGGCACTGTTCCTGGGGCAGGCGGATTTCTTGACCGCGAAGCCGACCGCGATGACGGCGTAACGGAGCGGCATGGGCGCGGCGCTACCGTCGCGCCCCCATCCGCCGCAGGCAGCGGTCGATCCACTGCGCCGTGAGCTTCTCCTGCACGGCGTTCTGCCGCAGGCGGTCGTTGAGGCTGGCAAAGTCCACGCGGTCCAGGCTCTGGTCCTGGTTGAAGCAGGAGAACACCACGCTCTCCTCGCCCGTTTCCGGGTCGCGGTGGCGTTGCAGGCACTGGGCGCAGATCTCCTTCATCATGCATTGCATGGGGGAGTTGATCGAGCCGATGCCGACATGGTCCGGCTTCAGGTAGGGCTTCAGCACGCCGTGCCGCGCGGCGCTCACCGCCGCCATCATCCGGTCGGAGCCGATGGCGACGATGCGATCCACCGTGGACAGGGGGATGTCCGCTTCGCCCAGCTCGCCCGCCGCGTAGGCGCGCATCGCCTCGACGATGTTGCCGACGATGCTCTTGTCGCCCGGACGCGTGGGTTCGAAGCCCGGCGCCTCGTCGCAACACCACACCACGCGGTCGGCGGCCGCCTCGATCTGCTCCACCTTGTAGCGGTCGATCAGCTTCTTGTAGCCGGCGAAATAGACCACCCGGCAGCCCTTGGCGCGCGCCGCCTGCCCGATGGAGAACAGCACCGCGTTGCCGAGCCCGCCGCCGACCAGACAGACCGTTTCGCCCTCCGGCACCTCGGTCGGCGTGCCGGTCGGACCCATGAGGATGACGGGATCGCCAGTCTTCAGCACCGCGCACAGGTCGGACGAGCCGCCCATCTCCAGCACGATCATCGACAGCAGGCCGCGCTCCTTGTCCACCCAGGCGCCGGTCAGCGCCAAACCTTCCATGGCAAGCGTGGTGTGTCCCACCCGGTAGGCCAGCGTTTCGAAGTTCTGCAAGCGGTAGAACTGTCCGGGTTCGAACCGGCGCGCCGCGGCCGGGGCCTTCACCACCACCTCGACGATGGTCGGGGTCAGCCGTTCCACCGTGTGCACGCAGGCGCGCAAATCGTGGTTCAGCGTCTGCGCCAGCCGTTCCGGCGCCACCGCGGTGGGGGAGCGCGTCTCCAGCACGCGGCTGACCACCGGGTAGCCGCGCTTCGCCCCGCCCATGGCCTTCACCACGTTGCCGGAGAAGGACGGGTGCAGGTCGCCAAAGAAGGACAGGAAGCGGCCGTCCGGCGCCCTGGTCATCAGCACGTGGGCGGCGGAGGGCTTCGGCATCGGCTCCGGCTTCACCGGGTTGCCGTTCTCGTCCACGGCGCGGAAGGTGCGGCCGTCCAGTTCGACCCACTCCGGCTCCTCGCGGGCCAGCACGGTGTTGGGCTGGGTGCCGGCGGCGACCAGGATGGTGCGCGCGGGGATCGTCACGTCGACGGCGGCCGGCGCCACCACGCCGTCCGGTCCGACCGGGTTGTGGGCGAGGTGCAGGGCCTTGGCGGCGCCATGCTCGTCGATCGCCACGGCGCGCGGGGAGACGCACTCCAGGAAGCGGATGCCCTCGGCGAGTCCGTGCGCCACCTCCTCGTGGTTCAGCGTGTAGCTCGGCGCGTCGATCAGCCGGCGGCGGTAGGCGATGGTGGCGCCGCCCCAGCCGCTCAGCAGGCCGCCCAGGCGGGGAGGGCGGCTTTCCGCCATCGCCGCCGCACGCTCGGCGCGGATGGCGCGGGCGTGGCCGAGGAACTCGTCGGCCAGTTCCGCCTCGTCCGGTGTCCAGCGCGCCCGCACCGCCGCCTCGCCGCGCTCGGCCGACAGGGTCTCGTAGCGGCTGAGGAACTTCTCGACCTGGATAGGGTAGTAGGCCAGCGATTCCGTGGCCGTGTCGATGGCGGTCAGGCCGCCGCCGATCACCACGATGGGCAGACGGACCTGGAGGTTGGCGATGGACTCCGTCTTCGCCGCCCCGGTCAGTTGCAGGGCCATCAGGAAGTCCGACGCCTGCCGCACGCCGCGCGCCAGCCCGTTCTTCATCGGCACCACGGTCGGCTTGCCGGCGCCCATGCACAGCGCGATGTGGTCGAAGCCGCGCGCGAAGGCGTCGTCGATGGTCAGCGTGCCGCCGAAGCGCACGCCGCCGATGATGGTCATGCAGGTGCGCCGTTCCAGCAGCAGCCGGACCACCTTCAGGAAGTTCTTGTTCCAGCGGACCGTGATGCCGTACTCGGCAACGCCGCCGAAGCCGGCCATGACGCGCTCGTCCAGCCGGTCGTAGAGGTCGTGCACGTCGCGGATCGGCCGGAAGCCGACGCGCGTGCCGCTGGGCAGCACGCCGGAGAGGTCGGCCGGCAGCGGCTCGATCTTCAGCCCGTCGATGCCGACCACCGCGTGGCCGTCGTTCATCAGGTGGTGCGCCAGCGTGAAGCCGGCCGGCCCGAGCCCGACCACCAGCACCTTGTAGCCGCTGGCCGCCTTCATCACCGGGCGGCGGAGGTCGAGCGGGTTCCAGCGCGTCAGCAGGCTGTAGATCTCGAAGCCCCAGGGCAGCTCCAACACGTCCTTCAGCGTGCGGGTCTCGGCCTGCGGGATGTCCACCGGCTCCTGCTTCTGGTAGATGCAGGCCTTCATGCAGTCGTTGCAGATGCGGTGGCCGGTGGCGGCGCACATCGGGTTGTCCACCACCACCGCGGCCAGCGCGCCGACCGGCAGCCCCTCGGCCTTGAGGGTGTGCATCTCCGAGATCTTCTCGTCGAGCGGGCAGCCGTGCAGCGTCACGCCGAAGGCGCTCTTGGCATATCCGCCGGTCTTGCGGTCGGTGAGACCCTTCGAGCAGCTGTCCTTGCCCTGGTTGTGGCACCAGATGCAGTAATTGGCCTGATCCAGCGCGCCTTCGAGGTCGGTGCCCGGATCGGTGAGGTGGAAGCCCTGGCGGGTGCGGCAGCGCTCCTCGGGCGCGCGGGCCAGGGGGACGCCCTGCACCTCCTCGACCTCCAGCGGCACGAGGTGCAGCGGGTCGGTCTTGTGCGGCACCCGGAACAGCGCGCCGTGGCCGTGCCTTTCCCGCCCGGCTTCGGTGAACACCGCCCAGGCGGCGTACTGCGCCGCGGTGTCCAGCTTTTCCGCATGCTCGGCCTCGGCGTCCATCCAGGCCAGCACCTGACGGGCGAAGCCGATCTCGGTCAGCGGCCCGCCCAGCCAGTCCTCCAGCCGCGCCGCCAGCTCGGCGCCGTCGAGGTCCGCCACCGCGTCGGGCTTCACCGCCTTGGCGGCCCGGCGCTGCACGAACAGGCGTTTGGCGGTGTAGAGCGGCGTCAGCTCGTGGTGGCGGGCGCGCAACTCGTCCAGCGCGGCGCGGATGCCGAACAGCGCGCCGACGAAATCCTCCAGGTGTGGGGCGACGGCGATCAGCAGGTCGCTTTCGGCTTTGGGCTCCAGCGAGTCCGGGGCGGTGCGGGCACCCTCCAGCCGCGCGGCGAGGGCGGCGTCGGCTCCGGCAAGATGATCGAGGAAGGCGCGGTCCACCCGCAGCAGCCCCTCCCGCCCGTACAGATCCGCGAACTCAAGGCCGTAGCCAAGTGTGAGGTCGGTCATCGCCACCTGCGGGGGCGTTGCCCCAAATCATTGGTTGCCCTATCGATTTGTAACATTCCACAGTCGCGGGCACATCCAAAACCAACGAGCGGAAGCCTGACATTTGACGCAGGCCGTTCCGGCACCCACATTTCCCCGGCCGATTACCCCGAACGGGATGTTTGCCTGTGACGAGCCTCACCGACACCGTCTCCTCACGCGCCGCTGCCGCCGCCGTGCCGACCACCCGGCCCATCGCCGTCTGGCTGCTGCTCTGTGCCGGCATGGTCTTCGCCATGGCGGTGATCGGCGCGATCACCCGGCTGACCGAATCGGGCCTGTCGATGGTGGAGTGGAAGCCGCTGATTGGCATCCTGCCACCCCTGACCGAGGCGGAATGGAACCGCGTCTTCGACCTGTACCGCGAGACGCCGGAGTTCCGCATCTACAACGCCTGGATGGACCTGGAGGGGTTCAAGCGGATCTTCTTCTGGGAGTGGTTCCACCGCCTGTGGGGCCAACTGATCGGCTTCGTCTTCCTGCTGCCGTTCGTTTGGTTCGTGGTGCGAGGGCAGGTACCGCGCGCCCTGGCGCCGCGGCTGGTCGGGCTGTTCCTGCTGGGCGGGCTGCAGGGCGTCATCGGCTGGTTCATGGTGATGAGCGGTCTGGTCGATCAGCCGCACGTCAGCCACTACCGGCTGGCGCTGCACCTGGGCGTGGCGATCCTCATCTATGGGGCGCTGGTGCGGGTGGCGCTGGGTATCCTCGATCCGAATCCGCTGGCCGGCTGGCGGCCGGAGGCTGGGATCCTGCGGCGCCACGCCCGCTGGGCGCTGGGGTTCGTGGCAGTGACCATCGTCTGGGGCGCCTTCGTCGCCGGCATCCGGGCGGGCTTCGCCTACAACACGTTCCCGCTGATGGCCGGGCACGTGGTGCCGCCGGAGGTCTGGAACCTGACGCCCTGGTGGATCAACGCCTTCGAGAACACCGCGGCCGTGCAGTTCCTGCACCGCGCGCTGGCGCTGGTCACCGGCGCCGTGGTGCTGGCGCTGGCGTGGCGGGTGTGGGCAGCCGGGCTGCCGGGGGGCGCCGGGCGGGTGGCGGCGCTGCTCGGCGGGATGGTCGTCGTGCAGATCGCGTTGGGCATCGCGACGCTGCTGACCAAGGTGGCGATCCCCGTGGCGGCGGCGCACCAGGGCGGCGCGCTGCTGGTGGTGGGCCTGCTGGTGTGGCTGCTGCACGAACTGAAGCCGGTCGTGCGGTAGGCCCTGACCCCCGCCTTTCGGGCGGGAGCTGCCTCAGGGTTTGTTACGGTACCGCAACGACCGCCCGCACCGGCAGGTGGTCCGAAGCGCGCCGGGTCATCGGCGTGCGGATCACCTCGAAGGCCGGTACCGTCAACCCCCCGCGCACGTAGATGCGGTCGAGCCGCAGCGTCGGCATGCGGGCGTGGAAGCTGCGCGGGCTGGCGCAGTCCTCGAACGACTCGGCCAGCCGGCGCAGGCGCGGCGAGGTGGGGGCCCACTCGTTGAGGTCGCCCATGAACAGCGACGGCAACTGCGGCTGCTGGTCGAGCAGTGCCAGGATGCGGGCGATCTGGGTGGCGCGCTCCCACGGGTCGAGGCCGAGGTGGGCGGCGATCACGCGCACCGGGCGGCCCTCCACCTCGACCACCACGTCGATGCCGCCGCGCGGCTCGCGGTGCCGGACGCAGAGATCGACGGGGGTGACCGAGCGCACCGGCAGCCGCGTCAGGATGGCGTTGCCATAGTGGGCGCGGGCGGTGTGCTTGGTGGGGGCGGCGTGCGCCGTCAGGCCGGTGGCCTTGGCGAGGTAGTCGAACTGGTCCAGCCCGACCTCGCCCCGGTGGTGCCAGCCCACCTCCTGCAGGCCGATCAGATCGACGTCGAGGTTGCGGATCACCTCGGCGATGCGGTCGGGCGCGAAGCGGGCGTCGAGCCCGACGCAGCTGTGGATGTTCCAGGTGGCGATGCGCAACGGTGCCATGCCCTCCGGCATCGGGATGGCCCGGCTGTCGGGCTGCCGCTGGCGTCGGCGGGCACGCGCCGCCCGCAGGACCGTCGCGATGCGCCGAACCCGCTCGTCGCTGAATCGGATCACGATTCCCTGTCTCCCCAGCTTGTCTTGCCCAACACCCGGCTCGCCGCCCAGCCCAGCCCGACCGCCACGGCAGCAAGCCCGACCAGCAGCGCCGTGTCGGCCCCCGTCGGGTTCCGCAGCGTCCGCTCGAGCTGGTTGCCGAGCAGGCTGAACGCCAGGATTCCCGGCGCCATGCCGGCCACCGTGCCGATGACGAAGTCGCGGAAATGGATGCGCGATGCCCCGGCCACCAGATTGATTACGGTGAACGGGGCCACCGGGACAACCCGGATCGTCGCGACGGCGAGGATTCCGCTGCGCGCCAGCCGCGCGCTGGCCCGCGCCACCGCCGGTCCGCCGAAGCGCTCGATGTGCCGGCGCCCCAGCCAGCGCCCGGTCCAGAACAGCAC